>CAZVDJ010000047.1:0-14704 GCA_964626245.1 uncultured Gemmatimonadaceae bacterium | reverse complement strand
CCGCACTATCCGCCGGATGCCCTGGGCATCTCGGCGCAGCTCGACGTGGCCGAAGAGCACGCGCTGTCGATCGTGCGCGGGCTCACGGAGGCGCAGGCCGCGTGGCGCGTGCGCGATTCCCTGCCCTGCGTCAGCGGCTGCGTGGAGCAGTACTGCGACTGGCTGCGACTGGCGGTCCCGGTGCTGGACGCCGGGGTGCGGGGGGTGCGGAGCGGGTGGCGCGCGCGCCTGGGCACGGTGCGCAGCGGCTGGTGGTGGCGGCTCTTCCCGCGCCTGGCGGAGTTTGCCCCCGACATCCTGCGCACGGGCCGGCCGCGGTCGCCGTGCACCGGGCGCCCGATCCGGCAGGCAATGGCGGAGGTCCTCGCGTTGCATGCCGAGGTCCGCCGCATCGTGCGCGACGGGGAACGGCGCGACCTGCGCGTGGCGACGGTGCAGCTTCCGGGGATGGGGCCGCTGGCCTGCCCCCTCGACGTCGCCATCGCGATGATCCCTGCCGTCTTCCGGCGCCTCGTGCGGCGCGCCGAGCGCGTGCGCCTGGCGGCAGGCTTCCCGCGCGCCTGAGTACCGGGGCGCCCCGGCGCCCGGGCGCCTGCGCTTTCGCACGCTCGCACACTGGCGCACTCGCGCGCACTCGCGCGCACTCGCGCGTTCCGACCTCACCCCGCCCGCGCGACGTTCGAGTCCGCAGCGGCACGCGAACGGCGCCGCCCCCGTATGGGAGCGGCGCCGTTCGCGTGCCGAGTTGTAGGTCGTCCCGACGTCTGGCGTCAGCGGATGGTCGGGAACGGTCCCTGCCAGCGGCGCGCGGTGGTCCCCAGCCGGGGCCGCGCGCGCGTCGTGGTCCCCACCAGTCGCCGGAGCGTCTCGAGCTGCGCGCCGGTGATGCGTGGCGTCGTGGGTGACTGCGTCGCGGTGGACGGGCGCCCGAACGACGACGCCATGGGAGCGCCGCGGCGCACGACACGGCTGGTGAGGCCGTCGGGGCCGTACTCCAGCGCGGCCACCGGCTGCAGGTCGGTGTAGGCGCCGGCGTCGATCTCGTCGAGCGTCGGGTCCTCGTCGTCGAGCCACGACGTCTCGAGCGACAGGCGCGGGAAGTCGGGGGCGAAGAGGAGGTCGAAGTCGGTCGACTGCCCGAAGCGGTACGCCAGGTCGTAGCGCGGCTGGTAGTCGTTGGGGTCGGCCCAGAGGTTGGCAAAGATGCGGTACTCGCCGTTCTGCACGAAGCGGTTGGTGAGGTATCCCTCGAAGTTCACGCCGTCGGCCTCGGAGGCGCTGGAGAAGGTCCCGTTAGGCGAGACGGAGCCGAAGGCCGGGATGTAGATGTTGCCATCGGGCTCCAGGATCCACAGGTCCACGTCGGCCCCGGCGTCGACCGCCTCCTCCTCCCACACCAGGTACGA
The DNA here is from genome assembly GCA_964626245.1 of uncultured Gemmatimonadaceae bacterium. Classification (GTDB taxonomy): domain Bacteria; phylum Gemmatimonadota; class Gemmatimonadetes; order Gemmatimonadales; family Gemmatimonadaceae; genus SCN-70-22. Next base: position 13,298 of record CAZVDJ010000047.1, on the reverse strand, counting down.
CTCGAAGCGCTGCTCGCCCTGGTCGGTGACGGCGGTGGTCCCCTGCGTGTTGGTGTAGTCGCTGAGGAACGACGTCCAGGGACGGCCGCCGTAGAGCGCGGTGTAGGCCGCCAGCGAGCGCATCCCGCGATCGGCAAAGACGTCGTCTTCCATCCCGCTGGGGAGGACGATGTGCAGCCCGGTGGCGCGGCGCACGTCGGACGGGAGCTGCTGCCCATTCCCGGTGCCGCGGCGCGCCTTGTTGTTGATGCGGAACGACGGCGCGAGCGCCGCGGTGCGGAGCGCGGCGATGGACTGGCGCACTGCGGCGCTCCCCGGCACGCGCGTGTCGAGCGAGTCCAGGAAGCTCACCACGTCGGTGAGCTCGGGATAGGAGAACTTCTGGCTGGCGCGGGCCGCCTCGGCGATGCTCGGCTTGAGCGCGGCCACGTTCTGCCGGAGTTGCGCGGCAAGGGCGCCTAACGCCGTCTCGAAGGCCGGGAGCCCGGTGAGGTCATACGCCGACTTGGTGGTCGACGCCTTGTTCCCCTGGTACGCGGCGTGGAAGCGGTCGACGAACAGCCCGGCCACGGCGCGCCCATCCATCGTGGGGTCGGCCTGCAGCCCGTCGAGGATGGCGGTGTACGGATTCCCCTCGCCGGGGACCACTTCCTCGGAGAAGACGGCGTGCTTCGCCAGCCCGTTCAGCTTCACGAGCGTCTCGTAGCCCGCCATGAGGCACATGTCGAAGTCGACGACGTCGATGGGACCCACGCTGGTGAGCCCCACCTGCAGCTCATCGAGCGACATGAGCTTGCTGCCGGCGGTGGTCTCGTCCTGCAGCAGGCCGACGTAGCCACCACCGTGATTCCACAGGACCACGAGGTACTTCTTGGCGGGATACTGCGCCTTGCCCCACTGCACGAACGCCTTGAGCTGCGCCGGGTCGGTCATGTTCACGTTGCCGATGTCGATCGTGGCGCCGTTGGGACCCGTCACCTCCTTTCCCTCGCCGGTGATGGCGTAGCGAAAGGTGTTGAAGTTGGGGCGATTGAAGCACTCGGCGCCGCACTTGTACTGCGCCAGCTGCGAGCGCGAGAACTCGGCCTGCACCACCACCTGCACGCGCGGATCGACGCCGGCCGCCTCCATCTCATCGATGTCGAAGATGCCGTCGACGGCGAGGTTGTTGTCCCCGGCGAGGTAGACCATGACGGTCCACTCGCGCGCGGGCTGCGTGGGGGGTGGGGGAGGAGGCGGCGGTGGTTCGTTGCCGGGTTGCGTGGGAGAACCGTCGTCGGTACCGCAGGCAGCGAGGACGAACAACGTCGCCGCCATGAGGACGTGGCGCAGGGATCGCATGGGAAGGACTCGCGGTGGGACAGATGTATGGAGGAAGCGCCGCCCCGGCGTGCGGCGTTAGGCAGCAAGGCCGCGGCATTGGCGCGCCCGCAATACAGCGCGACTGCTGTGACACGGGGAGGGTCAATCGACCCATCGCACGCTGCCGTGGCGCGCGAGGATCGGCGCGCACGCGTGGCGGTGGGTCGATCGACCCGCGGCGCGGCGTGAAGATCGCGCCCCGTGGGTGAAACGACTCACGCCGCCGCGCGCGGTGCCCCGTTAGGCTCGCACCGGCGGCATGCCCGCCGCCCACCTTCTCCGGAGCTCGTCATGCGCACGACCTTTCGATATGCCACCGCCGCCGTCGCCGGTGGCCTGCATCGCTCCTCGCGACGCGTCCGCCAGGCGCTCGCCGTCGCCTTCCTCCTCCCCCTCGCCGCCTGCGGCACCGACACCGCGGAGGCCGCAGAACCCACGGGCCCCGGCGCAGGATCGCCCTTCCCCGTCGAGCTGGTGGGGACGTGGGTGTACGGCGTCATCTCACCCACCAACGTCGTCGACGCCTACAACGGCGCCTGGATCGATTCCGCCTATGGCACCTCCGTCCTGTTCGAGTTCGGCCCGAACGGCACGTATCGCCAGGCCATCCTCATCATGACACGCGCCTACAACTGCAAGTCGCAGGTCTTCGTCTACAACGAGGGGCGCGCCGTGGTCGAGGGGAGCACGATCAAGGTCTATCCCACCAAGGGTTCGCTGAAGGCCCGCGACACGTGCGTGGCCGCCAACAACTTCGATCGCGCCGACAACATCGCCGCCAAGCAGGGCGACACGTACGGCTGGACGTTCAAGTTGCACGACGACGGCAAGACGTACCTGCTCATCGGCGTCAAGAACGACATGACGAACCCGTCCTACTTCCGGCGCTCGTAAGGCAGGCCCGGCACGCGCGCCCCACTGGGTCATCCCACCCATGTCGCGCGTGCCGTGCCCCCGTAGTCTCCTCGCGCGCACTGTGCCTTCCGGCGCGGCGCACCATTCGATTGCCTCATCACCACCCATCGAGAAGCGTTCCATGCTGACCCGTTCCTCCTCGTTTGCCCGCCGCGTCGCCCAGCTGGCGATGGTGGCCCTCGTCCTTCCCACGGCCGCCTGCTACCACCAGGTGGTGGAGACCGGCAGGCCGGCGTCGCCCACGGTGATCGACAAGCCCTGGCAGCTCGGCTTCGTGTACGGGCTCGTGCCTCCGCCGGCGCTCAACTCCGCCTCGCAGTGCCCCGGCGGCGTGGCCAAGGTCGAGACGCAGCACTCGTTCGTGAATGGCCTCGTGGCGTCGCTCACCTTCGGCCTCATCACCCCGATGCAGGTCACCATCACCTGCGCCGCCACGGGAAGCGCGTCGACCGGTGGCGCGGCGCCGTCGCTCAAGGCGGGCGATACCCCCGAGTCGCAGGCGGCCGCCGTGAACGAAGCCGCGCGTCGTGCCAGCGAATCGGGCGCACCCGTGCTCGTGCAGTTCTGATTCCGCATCCCGCAGCGCCTCGTGCTCGCGTCACCCGGCGGGTGGCGCAGGCACGAGGCGCCAGCGGGTGAACTCCCCCCACGTTCCCTCGATCGAGTCCCGTCCCATGACTACCACCCTTCGGGCCCTGACGGCGTCGTTCACGCTGGCGACCCTGGCCCTGCCGATGCGCGCCGCGCAGGCGCAGAACGAGGCCGCCCTGCGCGCGGCCTTCGAGGGAAAGTCCCTCACCGTGAAGGTCGACATGCCGGCGACCAGCCGCGGCATCGACGTCTTTCCGCAGGATGCCATGCCGGTCAACTGGCGCGAGGTCGCCAACCGGATGAAGGAATTCGGGACGGCGCTCAAGCCGGGACAGCAGGTCATGATCACCAAGGTCGTGGTCAAGAAGGACTCGCACATCGAGTTCCAGCTGGGCGGCGGCGGGTGGGGGACGTTCGGCGACTTCATGAACTCCTCGTCGTCGGTCTCGGCCGGCGAGGAGAGCGAGACGAAGGAGGAGCGCGACCTGAAGGCGCGCATCAAGCAGGCGCAGGGCCCTACCGAGCGAAAGCGCCTGGAGAAGGAGCTGGCCAGCGTGCGTGGCGAGCGCGAACGCGAGAACTCCCGCGCCCGCGCCGAAGCGGCGCAGGCCAACGAGGCGCGTGAGGCCAACCTGCGCGCCAAGCGCGCCGAGAGCGGGAGCCGCTTCAACCTGCGCTACCGGAACGGCATTCCGCCGCACGCGCTCACGCCGGAGGGCGTGGTGGAGGCGCTGGCCCAGTACGCCGAGATCGCGGGGATGCCCGTGGTGGCCGCCAACGGCACCAGTGGACCGGGCGCCAACGGCAACGGTGGCGGCGCTGCGCACGCGGTCAACGGGAGCGGCGCAGCAAACAGCCTGGCCGGCAACGCAACGAGCGGTCTCGCGGGGAGCGCGGCATCCACTTCCGGGCCGGCTGTCGGCAGCGCGCAGGCGGTCCTCTCGCTGCGAAAGGGGCTCACGGTGGCCGAGGTCGAGGCGTTGCTGGGACCGGCGGCCAGCGCCAACGAGGCGCAGGAGGGGGCGATGACGGTGATGAAGCGCGGCTACAAGGCCGACGGAAAGAAGATCGCCGCCTCGTTCGTGGGTGGCGTCCTCATCGACTTCGCCATCACGCCGTTGTAGCGGGGTGGTGGGGGGCAGGAGGCTGGGGGCAGAGTCGAACCCCGCCCCCAACCCCGCCCGTCCGAAAGGAGAGGCCGTTAGCTTGTCCGGTTACCGGGTGGCCCTCGCATGGGGTCCACCCGGTTGGCTTCACCAGATCCACCGGACCTTCCCGTGACCCACGACTCCAAGACGGGCGACGCGCCGGCCGCCCCGGCTCCCGCTCCCCGCACCAACTTCATCCGCGAAATGGTGGCGGACGACGTCGCGTCGGGACGCTTCGGGCGCCCCGTCCTCACGCGCTTCCCGCCCGAGCCCAACGGCTACCTGCACATCGGGCACTCCAAGTCGCTCGTGCTCAACTTCGGGCTCGCGCGTGACTTTGGCGGCAGGTGCAACCTGCGCTTCGACGACACCAACCCCTTCACCGAGGACATCAAGTACGTCAACGCCATCAAGGACGACATCCGGTGGCTGGGGTTCCAGTGGGACAACGAGTTCTACGCCAGCGACTACTTCGAGCCGCTGTACGACATCGCGGTGAAGCTGGTGCAGGGCGGCAAGGCGTATGTCGACTCGCAGAACGAGGAGGAGATCCGGACGCGGCGCGGGACGGTGACCACGCCCGGGACCGATTCGCCGTATCGCGGCCGTTCCATCGCCGAGAACCTCGACCTGCTGGCGCGCATGAAGGCGGCGGAGTTCGAGGACGGGGCGCACGTGCTGCGCGCGAAGATCGACATGGCGCACCCCAACATGATCATGCGCGACCCGATCCTGCTCAGGATCCGCAACGCGCCGCACTACCGGCGGGGTACCACCTGGTGCCTGTACCCGCTGTATGACTTCGCGCACGGCCTCAGCGACGCCATCGAGGGGATCACCCACTCGTTATGCACGCTGGAGTTCAAGGACAACCGCGACATCTACGACTGGCTGGTGCGCGAGGCGGGGTTCGAGCGCCCTCCCGAGCAGACGGAGTTCGCGCGCCTGCAGATCGACTACACGGTGATGTCCAAGCGCAAGTTCCTGCGCCTGGTGAACGAGGGGCACGTGGCCGGATGGGATGACCCGCGCATGCCCACCATTGCCGGGCTGCGCCGCCGCGGCGTGACCCCCGAGGCCATCCGCACCTTTGCCGAGAGCGTCGGCGTGGCACGCTCCGACGCGCGCACCGAGCTGTCCAGGTTCGAGCACGCCATCCGCGACGACCTCAACATGCGCGTCCCGCGCGTGCTGTGCGTGCTCAAGCCGCTCAAGGTCGTGCTCACCAACTATCCCGAGGCGCTGGTCGAGGAGCTGGACGCGCCGTACTACCCGCACGACGTCCCCAAGGAAGGGTCGCGCACGCTCCCGTTCTCTCGCGAACTCTGGATCGACCGCGACGACTTCATGGAGGACCCGCCGCGGAAGTTCTTCCGGCTGGCCCCGGGGCGCGAGGTGCGGCTGCGCTACGGCTACCTCATCACCTGCACCGGCGTCGTCAAGGACTCGTCAGGCAACGTGGTGGAGCTGCATTGCAGCTACGACCCGGCCACCAAGGGAGGCAATGCCCCCGACGGCCGCAAGGTGCAGGGGACGATCCACTGGGTGTCGGCGCGGCACGCGGTGTCCTGCGAGGTGCGACTCTACGACCGCCTCTTCGCCGTCCCCGATCCCGATGACGTCCCCGAGGGACAGGACTTCATCGCCTCGATCAATCCGCATTCGCTCGTCGTGGTCCCCGAGGCGTTCATCGAGCCGAGCACGGCGAACGACGAGCCGGGGTCGCGCTACCAGTTCGAGCGCACCGGCTACTTCGTGCACGACGCGCAGGCCTCGGCGGAGGCGGGCAAGCCGGTCTACAATCGTACGGTGACGCTGCGCGACAGCTGGGCAAAGGAGCAGGGAAAGGGGTAGCGGGCGCACCGGCGCGGCCGGGCGCCTTGCCGCGCGGCTCGGCGAGGGGGATTGTTGAGACTTCCCGAGCCGCCCCCCCGCGCGCCCGCTCATGGACAACGCCCGCCGTGATTTCCTGAAGTCCTCGGCGACCACTGCCGCCGCCATCACCGTGGGGACGCTGGTCCCCGACGCCGCCGACGCCGCGACGCGCGAAACCGGCGTGGCCGGCGCACCTGATACGCCGCCACTCGCCCACGAGCGCCGCATGCTCAAGGCGCACCCGGTCCCGCTGGGTCGCGTGCGGCTGACGGGCGGGCCGCTCAAGCACGCGCAGGACCTCACGCGCGACTACCTGCTGGCGCTCGACCCCGACCGCATGCTCGCCTTCTATCGCGAGCGCGCCGGGCTTCCCCCAAGGGCCACCGGGCTGACCGGCTGGGACGGCGGCGGGCGCAACCTCACCGGACACATCGCGGGGCACCACCTGTCCGGCGTTGCGTTGATGTACCAGGCCACGGGTGATGCCCGCTTCAAGCAGCGCGCCGACTACCTGGTGCGCGAGCTGGCCGAGGTGCAGCGCAAGAACGGCAACGGCTACGTGGGGGCGCTGGAGGGGCTTCCCGACGCCTTCGCCCGGCTCTCGAAGGGTGACATCAAGTCCGGCGGCTTCGACCTGAACGGGCTCTGGTCGCCGTGGTACACGCTGCACAAGACCTACGCCGGCCTGCGCGACGCCTATCGCCACGCGGGGAATGCGCAGGCGCTGCAGGTGGAGGTCGGCTTTGCGGCCTGGGCAGAGAAGGTCCTGGCGCCCCTGGAAGATGAGCAGGTGCAACGCATGCTGCTCACCGAGTTCGGCGGGATGAACGAGGTCTTCGCCGATCTGTACGCCGACACCAACGACGCGCGCTGGCTCAGGCTGTCGCACCGCTTCGAGCACCACGCCGTCACGCGGCCGCTCAAGCGGCACCAGGACAACCTGTCCGGCAAGCACGGCAACTGCCAGATCCCCAAGCTCATCGGCTCGGCGGCGCGTTACGGCTACACCGGGGAGTTGGAGGACATCGTCGCGGCGACCTTCTTCTGGGACCGCGTGGTGCGCCACCACAGCTACGCGAGCGGCGGCCACGGGCTCAACGAGTACTGGGGGCCGCCGGACGTGCTCTCCACGCGCGTGGACGGCCGCGCCGCCGAGACGTGCAACGTGTACAACATGCTCAAGCTCACGCGACGGCTCTTTGCGTTGCGACCCGATGCCGCGTACGCCGACTTCCACGAGCGCGCGCTGTTCAACCACATCCTGGCCTCCATCGACCCCGGCGACGGGCGCACGTCCTACATGGTGCCGGTGGGGCGCGGCGAGCAGCAGGAGTACCAGGACATGCAGCGCGACTTCACCTGCTGCGTGGGATCGGGGATGGAGAGCCACGCGCTGCACGGGCTGGGCGTCTGGTACGAGTCGAGCGACACCATCTGGCTCAACCTGTTCGTCCCGTCGACCGCGGAGTTCACACTCGGCGACGCGAAGCTCGCGCTCGACACCGGCTTTCCCGACGGCGACTCGGCGACGGTCACGGTGACGCTCCCATCGCCCAAGGCGTTCACCCTTGCCGTTCGCCGTCCGTACTGGGCAGGCGACGGCTTCGCGATTGCCGTGAACGGGACGCCGGTGCCGCAGCCGGCATTCGCGACGCTGAGCGACCCGGTGGCGGGCGGGCGCGCGGGCGGCATCGGCAACGAGTCGACGGTCCCAGCCAGCGTGTACGTGCAGCTCGCGCGCACCTGGAAGACGGGGGACACGGTCACCATCTCCATCCCCAAGGCGTTGCACCTGGAGCCCACCCCGGACGACCCGCGCGTCACGGCGATCATGTGGGGGCCGCTCGCGCTGGCCGGTGACATGGGGCCGCGCCTGGCCGACATCGACGAGAGTGCGCAGACGACGCCACGCACGCCGGTCCCGATGCTCGTGAGCACCTCACGCACCGTGACCGACTTCGTGCAGCCGACGGGAGCGCCCGGCGACTTCCGCATCAGCGGCGTGGCGCGCGTCCCCGGCTCGACCGAACCGGCTCCCGACGTGGCGCTCGCCCCGTTCCACCGCACGCACCGCAGGCGCTACTCGCTCTACTTCGACCTGGTGACGCCGGCACAATTCGACGAGAAGGTGGCGGCGATGGCGGCGGCGCGCGACGCCGAGGCGCGCGTCGAGCTGGCGACGCTTGGCAAGGTGGTGGCCGGCGACGTGGAGTCGGAAAGGGCGGCCAACTATCGCAGCGACCCCTCCGACCGCCCCGTCGGGCGCAACGAGCGGCGCACGCAGCGCAACGGCCCGGGATGGTTCGCCTACGACCTGCCGGTCGATGGCGACACGCAGATGGCCCTGGTGGTGACGCACTTCGTGGAGCCGGGGCTTCCGCCGCAACTGGGGCCGTTCGACGTGCTGGTGGACGGGACCAGCGTGGGGCCCTATGTCCCCAACCACGGCGGCTCGGGCTTCTATCGCGCGACGTATCCCATCCCGCAGTCGCTCACGCAGGGGAAGGGGGTGGTGACGGTGCGCTTCCAGGCGCTGGGGAGCGGGCGCATTGCCCCCGTCTTCGAGGTACGGACGATCAGGCGTTAGGCGACGCGCCCTCTTCCAATCCGGCCATGAGGCGCAGCAGGCCATCCTGGGTGGCCTGCTCGCGCGTCACCTCCCCTCGCACCCTCCCCGCGCGCAGCACCAGGATGCGCGTGGAGAGCGAGAGCAACTCGGGCAGTTCGCTGGAGATGAGGAGGACCGCCGCCCCTTCCGACGCGCGCTGATCGATCCAGGCGTGCAGCTCCGCCTTGGCCCCCACATCCACCCCGCGCGTGGGCTCGTCCAGGATCAGGAGGTCGCTGTCGGCGGTGAGCCACTTGGAGAGCACCACCTTCTGCTGGTTCCCCCCCGACAGCGAAGAGACCAGCGCTTCCCGCCCGCTCGCCTTCAACGCCACGCGGGCAAAGCTGGTATCGACCGCGGCACGCTCGGCGGCGCCGTTCACCCATCCGCCGCGCGCGAATCGCGAGAGCGTGGGGAGTGTCGCGTTCTCGCGCGCGCGCATTCCCAGCACCAGCCCCTGCCGCTTGCGGTCCTCGGGAACGAAACCAACCCCGAGCTGCATCGCGTCGCGCGGCGTGCGAATCCTGGCGCGCGCGCCGCGTACGTACACGTCGCCGGATGCGCGGGCGTCGAGGCCGAAGATGGCCTGGGCGATCTCCGACCGCCCCGCGCCGACGAGCCCGGCCAGCCCCACCACCTCGCCGGCGTGGACGCGGAACGAGACATCGGCAAAGCGCCCGGGTGACGAGAGTCGCTCCACGCGCAGCCGCTCGTCACCTGGCGGCGTGGCGGCGTGGCGCGGGTAGTAGTCCGCCAGCTCCCGGCCGATCATCTGCCTGACGAGCGCTGCCTCGGTGAGCGAGGCCGTGGGTTGCGTGGCGACGTGCTGTCCATCGCGCAGCACCGTGACCTGGTCGCACAACGCGAAGATCTCGGGCATGCGATGCGACACGTAGAGCATGGTGACGCCGCGCCCGCGCAGCTCGCGAACGAGCGCGTACAACCGCTCGGCTTCGGTGTCGCCCAGCGACGACGTGGGCTCGTCGAAGATGATGACCCGCGCCCCTTCACCCACCGCCGCCGAAATCTGGACCAGCTGCTGCTCGGCCACCGAGAGCGACGACATCAACCGCGCGGGATCGACGTGCGCACCGGTGGCCGAGAGCAGGTCCTGTGCGCGCCGCCGGAGCGCCGCCGCATCGACGAATCCGCGCCGGCTGGGGAGCGACCGCAGGCAGAGGTTGTCCGCCACCGTGAGGTTGTCGCAGAACGCCAGCTCCTGGTGCACCATCGCAATGCCGGCCGCCAGGGCATCGCGCGGCGAGGTGAAGCGCACCGCACGGCCGTCCAGCTCCACCACGCCGCCGTCCGCGTGGTGGAGGCCGGCCAGCACCTTGCCTAACGTGCTCTTTCCGGCGCCGTTCTCCCCGCAGATGGCGTGGCACGATCCCGGCGCCACGTCGAAGGTGACGTCGCGCAGCGCCACCATCCCGGGAAAGCGCTTGGTGACACCGCGAAAGCGGATGCGGGGGTGGCTCACCTACTTCTCGAGCGCCAGGAACTTCGGGTCGACGTCCGAGAAGCCCCAGTCACGAAGCTGGCGCGCCCACGTCCCCAGGTTGTCCTTCGACACGCGCACCAGTTCCATCTGCACCGTGGGCGGCGCCGGCTGCTTCAGGTAGACGTGGTCGAAGATCGTCTTCACCGAGACGTAGCCCCAGCTGTACGTCGGCTGCGCAAAGAGGACGGGCGCCAGCCCCGCGTCGACGTAGGCGAGCTGCGCCGGGAGCCCGTCGATCGAGACGATCTTGACCTTCGCAGGGTCCAGGTCGGTGAGCAGGGTGCGCGTGAAGAGCGCCCACCCGCCGATCATCGCGATCCCGTTCACCTCTGGATAGGCGTTCTTCATCCGGAGGACTTCGGCGGCGGCGTCCTGCGGCGTCTCGGCGTGGTAGAAGGCGTCGACGATGGTGATGCCCGGGTACTTCTTCGCCGTCTCGCGCACGCCCCTCACGCGGTTCTGCAGGTTGGGGGCGTTCTGGTTGCCAGCGATGATGGCGATCTTCCCCTGCCCGCCCATCTGCTGCGCCAGCTCCTCCATCACCTGCGTCCCCATCGCCACGTCGTCGCCGCCGTAGAACGAGAAGCGCTTGGAGTCGGGGACGTCGGAGTCGAAGGTCATGACCGGCACGCCGCGGTCCACGGCCTCGTTCACCGCCATCCGCACCTTGCCGGCGTCGCTGGCCGAGAGGAGGACGGCGTTGGCGCCCGAGTTCACCGCCTCCGCGATGCGCTGCGCCTGCACGGCGCCGTCTTCGTTAGGCGGCGTGAGCCAGTCGATCTTCACCGTCACGCCGTGCGCCCTGGACAGTTCGGCGGCTGCCGCCTCTGCCCCCTGCCGTCCCGAGAGGAAGACGGGATTGGTGGAGCTCTTGGCGATCAGGGCGATGGTGAAGCTCCGCGCGGCGGCCGAGTCGCCGCCCGCCCCTCCACCCTCGCCGCCCCCGCACGCGGCAGCCACGGCGCAGGCGACGGCGAGCATCCACGTGGTCCGGCGACGGCTGGGCAGGAGGAGATGCGGCATGTGGCTCACGATGAGGGGAGTGCCCGACGCGTCACGCCGGGGCCGAGAACTTGTCCGCCAGGCGCTTCCAGCCACGCTGGTCGAGCACCACCGCCACGATCAGCGCGGTGCCGATGATGATCCATTCGTAGTTCTGGTCCAGCCGCAACGTGCGAATGGCCTGCCGCATCGTCACGATGAGAAGGGCGCCAAGCATGGCGCTCAGGGCGCTCCCCTTCCCGCCCGACAGCGACGCGCCGCCCACGACCGCCGAGGCGATGACGTACAGTTCATACCCGTTGGCATCGGAGGAGGTGGCCGAGCCGTAGAACGCGGCGCCGAGAAATGCCGCGCCACCGGCGAGCACCCCAGAGAGCACGAAGACGCCCAGCGTGACGCGGGCGACGTTGAGTCCGGAGAAGCGCGAGGCTTCCGGATTGCCGCCCACGGCGAAGATGTGGCGGCCGGGAACGGTGCGCGACAGGTACACCCCGCCGGCGATCGTCACCAGCAGCATGCTGAGCAACGGCACCGGATACAGCGCCGTCCCCAGCCCTAACGGCGCCTTCGCCACGGCCGTGAGCGCCTCCGGCACCAGGATGCTCTCCGCGCGGCTGATCACGAAGGCCACCCCGCGCAGGATCCACATGGTGCCGAGCGTGATGATGAACGGGTGCACGCCCAGCCCGATGACCATGATCCCGTTGGCCAGCCCGCACAGCAGGCTCACCGACAGGCAGGTCGCGAAGCCCACGAAGACGGTGAGCGCCGGGTCCATGGGACCCAGGGCACGCAGCACCATCGCCATGGTGACGCCGGCCAACGCATAGATCGCCCCCACGGAGAGGTCGATCCCGCCCGCGATGATGACGAGCGTTGCGCCCACGCCCATGATGGCGAAGGCGCTGGCGTCGGTCGCCATCTGGATGAGCGTGTAGCGGTTGAGGAAGTTGTTGACGCTCTGGTTGGTCTGCGGATCGACGTGCGACCCGGCACCGAGCGTGAGCGCCGTGCCCAGCAGCAGCAATACCATCACGAGGCCAAACTGCTGCGACCGCACGAGCGAGCCGCTCACGCGGCGCCAGGTCGAGGGCAGAGCGTCGGCGTTGGTCACGTCGAGGAGGTGCGGCGAGGCAATGGATGGCGGGGATGGCGCGACCAAACTTACCGGCGCGGCATGGGGCGTCAACGCAGCATGCGCGCGTCGCGTCCGCGCGTCGCGGCAGCACGTCGCGGTCTCTCGCGGCTATGGCGCGCCCCCTCTGTCACCTGTAGCGTCTACGGCGCTTGCGTCCCATCACCTCGACTCCGCACATGGCCATCACCAAGCTCGTTTCCAACGTGGGCGGCAAGGCGCGCAAGGCGCGTGACGCTCGCGACGCCCAGGCCGCCGCCCGTGCCGCCACCTCGTCCTCCGCCCGCCGACGCGTCACCCTCGGCATCATCGTCGGCAACCGCGGCTTCTTTCCCGGACACCTCGCGGCCACGGGGCGCACGGAGATGCTCAAGGCGCTGGAGGAGGAGGGGATCGATGCGGTGATCATCGACGCGGCGGCCACCAATCACGGTGCCATCGAGAGCCGCGCCGAGGCCAAGGCGTGCGCCGCGCTCTTCAAGCGGCACCGCGAGGCGATCGATGGCGTGGTCGTCACGCTTCCCAACTTCGGCGACGAGCGCGCGGTGGCCGATACGTTGCGCCTGTCGGGGCTCGACGTCCCCGTGCTGATCCATGCCACGTCCGATGACCCGGCAAAGATGAAGATCGACCATCGGCGCGACGCCTTCTGCGGCAAGATGTCGGTGTGCAACGTGCTGTCGCAGTACGGCATCCGCTACTCGCTCACCTCGCAGCACACGCAGCGTCCCGAGAGCGCGGGCTTCCGGCGCGACCTGAGACAGTTCGCGGCGACCTGCCGCGTGGTGAAGGGGGTGCGCGGCGCGCGCATCGGCGCCATCGGCGCGCGCCCCGCCGCCTTCAAGACGGTGCGCTACAGCGAGAAGGTGCTGGAGCGCCACGGCATCTCGGTGGAGCCGATCGACCTGTCCGAGATCCTGGGGCGCATCGCCCGGCTCAAGGATCGTGACGCCGCGGTGCAGCAGAAACTCGCCGAGATGACGGCGTACGTGGACACGAGCGGCATTCCCGACGTGGCGCTGCTGCGAATGGCCAAGCTCGGACTGGTGATGGATCGCTGGATGCAGGAGGTGGACGTGACCGTGAGCGCCGTGCAGTGCTGGACGTCGCTCGAGGAGTACTTCGGCGTCGTCCCGTGCACGCTCATGAGCATGATGAGCA
>CAZVDJ010000046.1:3423-14906 GCA_964626245.1 uncultured Gemmatimonadaceae bacterium | reverse complement strand
GGCGTCGACCGCCCGTCGCAGCAGGATCATCTGACCGCCGTGGTAAGTGCCGTGCTCCACCACGCCGTGCAGCATGGTGGCGACGGTGTAGTCGTGCCCGGACACCTTCTCCGAAAGTCGGCTCACGTCCAGCGCACGGGTGCTGGCCGAGAGTGCTTCGTAGGCCCCGATCATTCGCTGCTTGGCCGCCGACCAGGCGGCCTCGGAGACCTCGTGCACGGGCGGGAAGTTCTCGTCATCGGTCACCTCGGCGTACGGGTCGCCCGACAGTCGCGTCGCCGCGATTTCGCACCAGGCGGCCGTGTGCAGGACGAGCTCCCAGATGGAGTGCGCGCCAGCGATGGGGTGTGCTGCGGCACTGGTCGCGTCCACTCCCTCCAGCACCTCGGTGAGTGCGGGGCCGTGCCACATGGGGCCGCGCACGGTGCGGCGAAGGAGCGATGCGAGGATCGGCGGGGTGTGGAGCATGGAGACGGGGGGAGGTGGGTGGAGAACACGGCGCCGCGCAGCGTGAGCCTACCGACGCGGCGGGGACGCGGTAAGGCTTGCGGTCAGGCCGGCATATCCGATTGACACGCTCGGGATTGAGAGATACAATCCGCGCGCGAGTGAATGAGATTGTTTCTCAATCAATTCGGCGCCACTGTCGCGCGGATCGACCGTCCCGTCGAGCACGCCGATTTGTTCGTTAATCCGAGTCTTTTTATCCCCTCACAGATGCCAATTCGCACCTCCGCGGTGTTCCTCGCGGCCGCCGTCCTGGTCACAGCGGGCCTCCCGCAATCCGTCGCCGCACAGGCCGGCGCGCGCGAAGAGAAGCGCACGCAGCGCATGGACACGGTGCGCGTGCAGGCTGTGGCGGGCGCGGGACGGCAGTACCACACGCAGACGTCGCGCAGCAGCACACGGCTCGCCACCCCCCTCCGCGAGACGCCGCAATCCGTCACGGTCATCTCGCGCGGCCAGCTGTCCGACCAGGCGATGCAGTCGATGGCCGACGTGATGCGCTACGTCCCCGGCGCCACGATGGGTCAGGGTGAAGGACACCGCGACGCCCCTACCATGCGCGGCAACAGCAGCACCGCCGACTTCTACGTGAACGGCGTGCGCGACGACGCGCAGTACCTGCGCGACCTGTACAACGTGGAGAGCGTGGAGGCGCTGAAGGGGGCCAACGCGCTCGCCTTTGGCCGGGGCGGAGGGGGCGGCGTGATCAACCGCGTGATGCGCGAGGCCCGCTGGGGACGCGTGGGCGAGCTGTCGATCACCGCGGGCGCCTTTGGACAAACCCGTGGCAGCCTTGACGCGGGGCGCGCGGTCTCCGCCCGTACCGCGGTGCGCCTGACGGGAATGGCCGAGCGCGCAGGCTCGTACCGACAGCACCTGGAAGTGGAGCGCATGGGGCTCAACCCTACCGCGGCGTTCCTGCTTGGCGCGACGACCGTGCGCGTGGGCGCCGAACACTTCCAGGACGTGCGTGGTGTGGATCGCGGCATTCCTTCGCTGGCAGGAGTCCCGCTGGCCGGAGCGCGGCGCACCATCTACGGCGACCCCGCACACAATCGCTCGCGTGCGTATGTGCGCTCGGCGAGCGCCTCGGTGGAGGCCGGCGGCGACGAGCGCCTCTCCTTCCGCTCACAGCTCCGCTTCACCGACTACGACAAGAGCTACGGCAACACGGTACCGGGCGCCATCAGCGCCGACCAGGCGTCGTTCTCGCTGTCCGCGTATCGCGCCGACGTGGCGCGACGCAATCTCTTTTCGCAGTCCGACCTCGTGCTGCGCGCCGGTAATGGCTCCCTGCATCACACCGTTCTGGTGGGGATGGAGCTTGGACGGCAGCACAGCGACAATTACCGCGCCACGGGATTCTTTGCCGGGAATGCGACCAGCGTGCGGGTCCCGCTCGACGCCCCGGCCGCACCGGTTGCGGTCGACTTCCGGCCAACGGCCACCGACGCGGACAACACGTCGCGTGCGTTGATCACCGCGGGATACCTGCAGTACCAGGCCGCGATGGGGCGCTCGCTGCAGGCAATCGTTGGCGGACGCTGGGACCGGTTTGCGCTGGCGGTGGACAACCACCGCAGTGGCGAGCGGCGCAGCCGCACCGACCTGATGTTCTCGCCGCGCGCAGGCCTCGTCTTCACCCCCACGACCACGCTCTCGGCGTACGGCTCGCTCGGCACCTCCTCGCTCCCGGCGTCCGGCGACCAGTTCGGGTCACTCGACGCGACCTCCGAGACGCTCGCGCCGGAGCGCTTCACCAATCGCGAGGTGGGGGTGAAGTGGGATGCGCGGCCGTCGCTCGCCATCACGCTCGCGCTCTTTCGGCTCGACCGCACCAACACCCGCGCCCCCGATCCCGACACCCCGGGGCGACTGGTGCAGACCGGGGAGCAGCGCAGCAGCGGCGCGGAGCTGGGCGTGACCGGACAGGTGACGTCCCGCTGGCAGGTGGCCGGTGGCTGGTCGCTGCAGAAGGCCCGGATCCGGCGCACCACCTCCGCTGCGGCTGCCGGCGCCACGGTCCCGCTCGTCCCCCATCAGACGTTGTCGCTGTGGAATCGCGTCCGCCTGTTGCCGGACGTTGGTGCAGCCCTGGGTGCGGTGCACCAGGGGCGCATGTACGCCGCCATCGACAATCGCGTGACGCTTCCGTCCTTCACACGCTGGGATGGTGCGCTGTTCGTGGAGCTCACCCGCCAGTTGCGCCTGCAGGCCAATGTCGAGAACCTGCTTGGCGTGGAGTACTTCCCCACCGCGCACACGAACAACAACATCCAGCCCGGCGCCCCCCGCTTGTTGCGCCTGTCGATGCAGGCGCTGCGCTGAGCGGCATCGCGATGGCGGGACGCGCGACACGCGACCCGCCACCGCGCCCTACGGCTGCGCGATGAATCGTGCCAGGAGCGCCCCGCTCGCGGAGCGCCACTCCAGGACGTCGTGGTCCATCGCGAAGCGGGCCACCTGCGGAAAGACCGCCAGGAATTGCTGCTCCTGCTGCATCACGCCCGGATCGGCACACATGCGCTTCGTGGCGGCGACGGCGCCCAGTCCGAGCGAGTCGCCTTGACCGGTGGTGTACGACGCCGTGTAACGATTGCAGCCGGCGGAGCCGGCCAGCCGGCCAGCCGGCCATCGGCCGAGAAGGTGGCAGTGACCGCACTCACCGGCAGGCCGAGGGTGTCGCCACGCTCGAGGTCCGGGGAAGCGAGGCGGTTGCAGCCGCCAGCGCGTCACACGGTGCATGGCGGTCCTGTGTCGCGCGGTCGTGGTCACCTGTCCTCCAGCGTCAGGGCGTGCGCTGCGCGGGACGCGCGTACGCCGACCCGGGTGTCGACCACGGAGCCGGGAATCGCGCGGCCTGCACACCGAGCGAATCGAGTCGAGCCATCCAGCGCCGGTCGAAGAGGGAGAGTGCCCCCTTCTCCTCGGAGAGCGATGACGGAGGGGCCGCGATGTGCAGCACCATGGAGGCACCGGGCACACTCCCCGTCACCGCAGCGGCGGTGGCGTCCAGCGACTGCAGGAACTGCGGCATCCCGGTCCAGAAGGTGACCCAGTACGCGCGATCATAGATCTTGCCGCGGCGCGACGGCGACGTGACCGCGGGCGAAACGTGCGTCCAGACGTTCATCACGACCCACACGCGCACGTGCAGCGGCGTGGAGCGCCCCGCCGTGCGGCGCAGCTCCACCAACCGTGCCACCGCGGCACGGTCCAGCAGCGAGAGCGCGTTGGCGACGATCCCGCCGTCGGCGTGGAGATGCCCCTCGATGAGTCGAGGTGGAAAGATCCCGGGAATGGCCGTGGCGGTGTAGAGCAGCGTGCGCACCGTATCCAGCGCCGCACCGCCGCGTTGCAGCCGCTCCCCCACGTCCCAGATGCGCCCCACGCCGAGGTCGAGGTCGGTGGTGGCGATGAGCAGCTGGCGATCGTTGGCCAGCTGCGGCCGCAGGGCAGCGACGCGCGCCGAGTCCAGCACGCGGGCGATGGTGCGCTCGTATCGCCTCGTCGTGACGACGCCACCGGTGCGCCGCAGCCAGAACCACCAGTCGACCGATGGCGCGAACTGCTCGGCGCTGGCCAGGTAGAGCTGGCGCAGCGTATCCAGAGGAGGAGTGGTTCCCTGCAGGACGAATGGCGCCTGCAGCGCGCCGGTGCTGATCCCGGTGATGAGGTCGAAGCGTGGCATTGGTGCGCCCGGACGGTCGAACCTTCCGCGCAGGAATGCGGCTCCCCACGCCCCGTTCTGCCCGCCGCCCGACAGGTACAGGATGTCGAGCGTGTCGTCGGCGAGCGAGCGCCTCGTCAGGCGCGCCAGCACCGAGTCCCGCAGGCGCGCGTCCTCGCGCGCCAGCGCCACCCCCTCGGCCGCAATTGCCGCCGGCGTCGTGGACGGTCGCGACACCGCCGCACAGCCGGCGGGCCCAACGAGGCCCAGCAGCAGCGCCACGGCCAGACCCGTCCACATCCGCCCGCCACCCACGTCGCTCATGACGCGATCACCACGGATTGAACTGGAATCCTTGTGCCTGGAAGACGTTGAGGGCAGACATCGCCGAGATGGCGACCTGCACGCCGGGCAGCAGTTCCTCGCGACGCACGCCACGCATCCCCGCCGTCTGTCCGCACAGGACCAACGGCACGCCGTAGGCCAGGAGTTCCTCGACCAGGCGTCGGCTGGGATTGGGCTTGCCACCGTAGCGTGCGCCGTACGCCGAATCCGACAGGAGCGCCATCCACCCCGTGCCGTGGAAGACCGCAGCGGCCTGCACGCGCTCCCTGGGAATGCCGTGACGTGCGTGGAGGTTGATGAAGCGCGCGATGGTCGTCAGCTGCTCGCTGACGACCGCGGTGTCGCCACGATTGATCTCGTACACCGCCTTGAAGACATGCCCGGCCGGGATGGCGAAGCTGGGGTTGTCGACCCTGACGGTGGGCCCCGTGCTCTCGATGACCGGCCCCGAGCGCGTGAGTCCCGCGACGTCCGGCCGCTGGGCGGCCGCCCCCAGGGGGACGTGCAGGGCGACAACGGCGACCAGCAGGCGGGCGCGCGCCAGGCGACCGGTCGCTGACGGTGATGAACTGATCATGGGCGGACGGGAGAGCGGGCCTGGCGGGCACGCCCCCTCGCGTGCGTGCCCGGTGCGGTTGCCCGGTATGCGTTCCCGTCCAAGCTAGGATCCGGCCCGCTCCCCTTCCAGCGCCGGCGTCAGATGGGAACGGTGAGCGTTGCCGTGAAGCCGCCCGACACGCTCCCCGTCATCGCCGCCAGCTGCGTCTCGTATCCGTCGCGGAAGATCCCGTCGGTGGCGAGCGAGACGCCCGACAGGTTGGTGACACTCTGCTGGTAGCCGGCGGTGGCGTACACCGCGTCGCACGCCGCCTTGGGAAAGGCCAGCTGCGACGTCGACACCTTGTTGGCCACGTTGGTGGCGGCGGCGAGCGACGGATAGACCTCGAAGTGGATGTGGGGCCACCGCCCGGCGTAGCACCCCGGGAAGATCGACGTGAAGGTGACGCGACCGTTCGCGTCGGTCTCCTGCACACCGCGCAGGTAGTTCTGGTTGGTCACGCCTGACGAGTACAGCGAGTAGCGTCCCTCGCGGTCGCAGTGCCAGAGGTACACCGCCCGCCCGGCCAGCGGCGTGCAGCTGCCGGAAGAGGCCACCGTGAGCACCACTGTGAGCGCGATCCCTTCCGCGGCGCCGGAGAGCCCGGCAAACGACGGGCGGATGTCGCGGCGCACCACCCCCACCTGGTTCAGCACCGAGGGACCGTTGGAGCCGTCACCCGGATACGGACCGGCGGTCTCCTCGGGGAGCTTGCTGCAGGTCGCGTTCACGCCGCCCGACAGGTCGCCGTCATCATCCAGCCCCGTGGCGCCGTCGGCGCTGCACCCCAGCAGCGACAGCGCGCCCGCCCCCAGCGCCAGTCGCAGCAGTTCGCGCCGCGGCAACACGCGCCCCGTGAGGCCGAGGTCACGGTGCAACCCGCCGTAGTCCTCGTGATCGTCGTCGTGGTGGGGGCGGTGCAGGACGCGGTGCGCCGACATGAAGCCGTGCCTCTGGTGATGGGTGAGGCGCCGCTGCACGTCCCGTGTGGAGTGCGTGGCGCTGCAATCGGGACACGCGCGCGCGCCGGAACCCTGACGCGATCGCCAGCGGGCGCATGCGCACCACGCCGGCCTCCACCACGGCCTCCTCCATCGACACGTCGTGCTCGCGGCGGTAGTGCTCGATGAACTGCACCACCAGGACGAAGGAGTTCACCACCCTCCCCGCCGGCATGATCATGCCCGGGAAGACGGGGGAGGCAGGGGGGAGTCGGTGATCCGGAGCGCGATCATCACGCCGACCAGCGCCAGGAGCGCGACGGCATGGCCCGATCGGCGCACGAAGTTGTCCAACCCCGGGATGCCGCACATGCGCCGCACGACGTCATTGCCGATCAGGTTCTGGCGCTCCCGGGCGTCGCCCACGATCCGCGGCGAGACCTCGCGGTTGGTGGAGTTGGTGCGCAGCCGGGGAATGCGCCACGTGCGGGGCTGCTGTTCACCCTGCCGTCGCCACGAAAGCGCTAAGCGCGCGCGGACTTGCGCTGCTTCGGCTTCTCGCTTCGCCCGAACGTCTTGGCCGTCGCCGTCCCCTCGGCACGCACGCTCTCCACCGACTCACGCACCAGCGCCTCGAGCACCTCGCCGTCGACGTCGGCAAGCGCGTTGATGTAGAGGCACGACTTCCCGGTCTTGTGCTTCCCCAGCCGGGCGAGCAGCGCCGCCTTCTTCTCGAAGCTCGGCATGAGATACAGCACCAGGCTCGTCTTGCGAGGCGAGAAGCCGGCGATCGGCCAGTCGAGCGTCTTGCCGCTGGAGTACTGGTACGTGTACGCGCCAAACCCCACGATGCTCGGCCCCCACATCTCGGCCTTCTCGCCCGTGACCTTCTCCATCATGCGCTTGACGGCGAGCGCATCGCTCCGGCGGCGCGCGTCGGGGACGGCGGCGAGGAAGCTGGCAACACTCGCCTTGGTTCGTTTCGTCTTGATTTCGCCCATGCGAGATCTTCCGCCCGCTCGGGGTGAAGCGCAAGCCCGGGCGGAGTGCGATGGGGCCGCCGTGCGCGGCACGGCGACTCGACGCCGCGCCCCGGCCCTCGTGCAGGCGAGGTGTGGAGAACGTAAGGCGTGGCCGTGGTGTGGACCGCACGACGCAGGTTGCCGGTAGGTTGGGAGCGCCTCCTCCCTCCAGCACCATGAGATCACCATGCATCGACGCACCTTCATCGGCACGACGGCGCAGTGGGCCTCCGTCGCAGGCGCAACGAATGGCCGTTCGCTCGTGGATCAGGTGAGCACGCACCACTCGGCCGGGGACGACACGTGGCGCGCCAGGTTCCCTGCCCTGCGGCAACGGGTCAATGGCCACGCGCTCGCGTACCTGGACACGGCAGCGACCGCGCTTCGCCCAGACGCCGTGATCGACGCGGTGGCCAACTTCTCGCGGACCGACAACGCCAACCCGGGTGCCGCCCTGCACACGCTCGCCCGTCGCGCGTCCACGGCGCTGGAAGACGCCCGGCGAAGCGTCGCCACCTTCATTGGCGCGTCCGACCCGCTGGAGGTCGTCTTCACGCGCGGGACCACGGAGGGACTCAACCTCGTCGCCAACACGTGGGGTGCCGCCCATGTGAAGCCGGGAGACGAGGTGGTGGTGACGCGCGCCGAGCACGCGTCCAACCTGCTGCCGTGGCGCATGCTCGCCGAGCGGGCGGGGGCGACCCTTCGCGTCGTCCCGATTGATGCGGAGGGACGCCTGCACCCCGATGATGTCGCCAGGCACCTCACGGCGCGCACGCGCGTGGTGGCCTTCAGCCACGTGAGCAACGTGCTCGGGATGCCGGTCCCGGCGCGCGAGATCTGCGAGGTGGCGCGCGCACCGGGACGCCTGGTCGTGGTGGACGGAGCCCAGTCGGTGCCGCACCTCCCCGTCGATGTCCACGCACTGGGGTGCGACGCCCTCGCCTTCTCCAGCCACAAGATGCTCGGCCCCATGGGCGTGGGGGTCCTGTGGATGCGGCGCGAGGTGCTGGATGCCATGCCCCCCTTCCACTACGGCTCCAACATGGCGCACGACGTGGACTTCGAACGCGCGGAGCTCTCGCCGGGCGCCTTGAAGTACGGGGCCGGGACCCCCGACGTCGCCGGCCCGGTGGGGCTGGCAGCGGCCATCGCCTTTCTGCAGGGGATCGGTTGGCCCGCCTTGCAGGCGCACGAGCGACGCATCACGGAGCACATGCTGGCCGCGCTCGGGCGCATCCCGGCGGTGCGGCTCCTGGGAAGCCGCGAGCCGGCGGAGCGCGTGGGGGTGTTCAGCTTCACCGTGGCCGGCCACTCGCCGCTGTCGATCGTGCAGGCACTCGACGCCGAGGGAATTGCCATTCGCGCCGGCGACCTGGCGGCGCTCCCGCTACTGCGGCACTTCGGGACGAGTGCGGCGGCGCGCGCCTCGTGCTACCTCTACACCTCCACCGACGACGTGGATCGCCTGGCCGGTGCGCTCGCGCGCGTCGTCGCGCGCCGCTGAGGCCGCGGGCACTTCCACCCGATCCCCACCCGACGCCTACCCGACTCGCCATGAAGTGGATCACGCGCGCCCATCCCAAGATCGACCGGGTCGCCTGCCCGTGGCTCATCACGCGATTCATCGATGGCTCTCCGGAGTTCCACTTCGCGGCGCCTGACGAGGTGATGCCCCTGGCGGAGCGGCTGGGGGCCACCCCCTTCGACCTGGACGGCGCGCGCTTGAGTCATCGCGGCGACCGCTGCAGCTTTGACGCCTTCCTGGAGGACTATCACCTGGAGGATCCGGCGCTGCACGAGCTGGCCGACATCGTCCGCGGGGCCGATACCGACCGGCTCGACCTTTCGCCGCAGGCTCCGGGGCTGCTCGCCATCTCGCTTGGCCTCTCGCGCCTGTGCGTGGACGATGACCACCGGATGCTGGCCCACGGCTTCGTGGTGTATGACGCGCTGTACGAGTGGCTGCGCCACGCGCGGCACGAACGCCATGGCTGGAACCCCGGGCGCACGAGCGGAGAGCCGGCGTGGGACTCGCTGCGCGACGGCGCGCTGGAGGTTCGCCTGGGCGAGCGACGCGCGCTGGTGGACGGCACCGACGCCGAGCTTCGCCCGAAGGAGTTTGCGCTCCTCGTCGCCCTCGTGGCCCGAAGCGGCCGGGTGCTGGGCCGGCCGTTCCTGCTGCAGCACGTCTGGGCGTACGAGCCCGACGTCACGACGCGCACGGTCGACTGGCACGTGGCGCAGCTCCGGTCGCGGCTGGGAGCATGCGGACGGCAGCTCGTGACGGTGCGCGGGGCGGGATACCGCTGGGACTCGGCCGTGACTCCGCGCCCACCCGTCGTCGGCGCTGCGCGCGGCGCCCGCTGAGCCTCACGGCGCGCGCCGGGCAGGAGGGGGAGGCGCCCGAGGGCGCCGCTCGGCGCTGCCGACCTGTCCGGGAGCTGTGCAGCGCATCGCCGCGCGCTGGCGGGCAGCCGTGCGTGGACCGATGATTCCCCGGCGCGGCCGATGTCTAATTCGGGCGTCCTGGTTCGACTAAGGGGTAGGGACGCCCCGCTCGATCCCGCCCCGCCCCATCGGCCTCCTGGGCTTCACGACCCCTCCGTGAGTCTCCGCATGCAGCTCCCCGACCTGCGCTTCGCACTTCGCTCCCTGTCGCGTTCCCGCGGCTTTGCGCTCACCGTCATCCTCACCCTCGCCCTGGGGATCGGTGCGAACACCGCCATCTTCAGCGTGGTGCGCGGCGTCCTGCTCAAGCCGCTGCCGCATCGCGATGGCGATCGACTGGTCTACCTCCGGCAGTCCATCACCGGCCCGGGCGGCGACAACATCCGCTTCTCGGTGCCGGAGATCCTGGACTTCCGCAACAGCGCCAAGACGATGCAGGGCATTGCCGAGTACTCCGGCCACGTCCTCACGCTGCAGGGCGAGCGCGACGCCGTGCGCATGCAGGTGGGGCTGGTCACCGGCAACTACTTCAACGTGATGGGGCTGTCGCCCGTGCTGGGGCGTGCGCTCAACGACGGCGACGATGGCACGGGCGTGCCACCCGTGGTGGTCCTCACGCACGAGTACTGGCATCGCCGCTTTGGTGGTGACTCGACGATCGTTGGCAAGACGATCCGGCTGGATGGTCGCGCGGTGGAAGTGGTGGGCGTGCTGCAGCCGGCCCCCACCTTTCCCGAGCGCATGGACGCGCTGATGAACATGGTCATCAGCGAGCACCACACCAGCGCGATGATGGTGCACGGCCGCACGCACCGCATGACCGACATGATCGCGCGACTGGCTCCCGGGGCCACGGTGGAGCAGGCGCGCAGCGAGGTGGCAACCATTCGGCAGCGGGTGCAGGCCGAGTTCCCCGAGTCATACGACGCGGGCTCGGGCTACAAGGTGACGGTGCTCCCCTTCCTGGAGGTGCTGGGCGAGCGCGCGCGCCTCACCCTCTGGCTGCTGATGGGGGCGGCGGCCTTCGTGATGATCATCTCGGCGGCCAACGTCGCCAACCTGTCGCTCATGCGCGGGGTGCGGCGCGAGCACGAGCTCACGGTGCGCGCCGCGTTAGGCGCCGGCACGGCGCGCCTGCGGCGCCTGCTGATGGTCGAGAACCTCCTGCTGGCGCTGGCCGGGGCGGTGGTGGGAATGGCGATTGCCGTGGCCGGGGTGCGGCTGCTCGCGACCTTCGCCGAGCGCTACTCGCCCAGGGCCAACGAGATCGCCATCGACGGGGTGGTGCTGGCCTTCACCCTCGTCCTCACGCTGGTCGTCGCCGTCCTGATCTCCTTCGCGCCGCGACTGGCGGCGGAGGGAAAGCTGGGGGCCCTCATCGCCGCGGGGGCGTCGCGCACCAGCGGCAGCATGGCGCGCCAGCGGCTGCAGCGATCGCTCGTCGTGGCGCAGGTGGCGGTCTCGGTGGTGCTGCTCACCGGTGCCGGGCTGCTGACCCGCACCATGCTGCAGCTGTCGGAGGTGCACAGCGGCCTGGTGGCCGAGGATGTCCTGACCATGGAGGTGCCGCTGGCCGGCGCCGAGCGCAGCGACGCCGACATCAAGGCGCTCTACACGCGCATGTCGGATGCCGTGCGCGGCCTGCCCGGCGTGCGCGAGGTCGGCATCGGCTCCACCATGCCGCTGCGCTCCACCGTCTTCCAGCTCGACGTGAAGGGCGAGGGGCGCACCCTTGCGGCTGGCGAGCCGCAGCCGCGCGCAGAGCTGCGCACCGCCGACCCCGGCTACTTCCGCGCGTCGGGCATCCCCCTCCTCAAGGGACGCGACTTCACCACGACCGACCGCGACAGTTCGCAGAAGGTGGTGATCATCAACCAGACGATGGCCGACTACCTCTTTCCCGGGCGCGAACCCATCGGGCAGCGCATCGCATGGACGGGCGAGGTGCT
>CAZVDJ010000046.1:0-3413 GCA_964626245.1 uncultured Gemmatimonadaceae bacterium | reverse complement strand
GCTCAAGTTCATCGGGATGAGCGACGAGTGGCGCACGGTGGTCGGCGTGGTGGGCGACACGAAGGACGGCGGGCTGGACGCCGTGCCGCGCAACGTCGTCTTCGAGCCGTTCACGCAGGAGTTTGCCTACACCGCCGGGCTGGTCATTCGCGCCAACGCCAATCCCGAGGCGCTGGCCGGCGCCGCCACGCGCACCGTGCGCGAGATCGTCCCGGCCGACCCCATCGAGAACGTGCTCACGGTGGGACAGATCAAGGAGGAGAGCGTGTCACCGCGGCGCCTCAACGCCGCCCTGGTCTCGTCGTTCGGCGTGCTGGCGGTGCTCATCGCGGCGGTGGGGATCGCCGGCGTGCTCGCCTTCTCCGTGAGCGCGCGCACCAACGAGATCGGGATCCGGATGTCGCTGGGCGCCGACTCCGGACGGGTGCAGCGCATGATCCTGCGCGAGGGGGGCGTGCTGCTGGCGGCGGGGATCGTGCTGGGGGTGGCGGGCGCCGTGATCACCAGCCGCCTCATTCGCGGATTGCTGTTCGGCGTGGCACCGCACGACCCCATCACGCTGCTGGCGGTTGGCCTCGCGATGGTGGCGGTGGGCGTGGCGGCATGCTGGGTGCCCGCCGTGCGCGCCGCGCGCATCCAGCCCGTGGTGGCCATGCGCGGGTAGCCCGCCTGCGACGGCGCGGCGGCCTCAGTGCAACCGCACGGCGATCGGAAGCGCCGGGTTGTACACGGCCATGGTCTGTCCGTGGCGCGCGTTCATGAGCAGCTGGCTGGGGATCAGGTAGATCGCGAAGAGGCGGCGCCAGCGCTCGAAGCCGAACAGGAGCCGCGGATTCTCGACCGCCAGCAGCAACTGGCGCGGATCGTCGGCCAGGTGCTGCCACTGCTCCTCCAGGATGAACCGCAGGTCCAGGCGCAACGCCCAGCGGAACGCGGCTTCCGGCACCACGACCACCGGGTCGAAGTGCATGGGAAGCACGAGGTCGAGGTTCATCGCGTCGTCCGGCGCCCACGCCTTGTGCCCGCGCGCCTCCCACACCAGCGACGCCGCTATGCGCCCCAGCGCGATCGCCACTTCCTCGTCGTCGTATGGCAGCGCGCGCATCCCGTCCCACGCCAGCGCCAGCCAGTCACCGGCACTCGGACGCTCCGGATCGGCCGGGTTGCCCTCGCCGTCGTCCGGCGACGGAACGTCCCGGCCGTTCTCCTCGAGCAGCCGCCACCGTAGCGCCCGCGACCGCGCCGTCGGGTCGGCCGCCAGGTTCATCTGCACCTGCTCGACGCACGACCTCTCCAGCGCGTCCAGCGACGAGCCGTCCACCGCCACGACCATCCACTGTTCCTCGGTGTACGCGCCGTGGAACTGCTCCTCGACCACTTCCAGCCACGGCCCGATGATCGCTGGATCGGACCAGCTTGGCTCCGGTCCCGCCTCCATCGTTGGATCGAAGACCGATTCCGACGTGCCGCCCATTCGCGCATTCACGAGCTCGACCACCTCCGGCTTGAAGCCGAGCGCGTCGAGATCCATGCCGCGCAGCATCTCCTCGGCCTTCTGCGCATCGATGACCGTATGGCCGGCGGCGCGCGCCTCGCGCTGGTACTCGGCCACCGCTTCCTGCGCGAACCGCTCATCCAGCCGAATCTCGAGCGCGCTCTTGCGATCGGGATAGACCAGTCGCTCGTCGAGCCCGACCAACGGTCCGGTGTAGGGAAAGACGAGCGCCGTCGCCTCGAAGATGTGCTCCAGCAAGCGCTCCCCCGGCTCCTGTGCCAGCCAGTCGGGTGCCACCACGAACGAGCCGAACTGCGCCTGCAGCCGCCAGAGGTTGGACACGTCGAAGGCGAAGTGAAAGGGGAGGTCGATGTCGTCCTCCGCAAAGCCGTCCGCGATGGCCTTCTGGTACAGCTCCGACGCCTTGTCGCGCATGCGCTCGCTGTGGAAGCAGTAGATGCAGCTGTCGGTACCCTGCGCGGGAGGCCGGGTGGTGTGCGAGGCAAAGAAGCCCGCGATGCGCGGGTCGCTGGTGACGTCGAGCAGCGAGGTGGGGAGGCCGTAGTGCTGCGCCACCGCATAACGGCTCTGGAAGGTCGGCAGCATCGCCGACACGTCGGGATTCCCCTCGATCCAGCGCAGGAAGCGCGCGAATCGCTCGTCCGCGAGCTCCCTCACGTCGTCCGGCAGCCGCAACAGGGTGGGGACCATCGGCCAGCGCTCCACCTGGCCACGGAAGAGGTCGAAGGTCCCCTCGTCCTGGCACTGGCGCGCGTATCGCACCGCCTGCTCGAGATTCTCGACGCGGATGATCTGCATGGCGCCGATTCTACGCCCGGACGCCCGCCCCGCCATCCGCGCGCCGGCCGGGGGCGGCGGTTCGGCTGAACCCTGCCGGCCGCGACCGACGTAGTATTCGGCACACCGTCCCCGCCCCGATGTTCGCCACCTGCATCTTCTGCAACAAACCGCTCGGCCGAAACGAATCGCTCGAGTCGTTCCCGGTCGGCGAGCGCCTGGCGTTCGACCCCGCGCGCGGCCGGTTGTGGGTGGTCTGCCGCTCCTGCGAGCGCTGGAACCTGTCGCCGCTGGAAGAGCGCTGGGAAGCGATCGAGCAGGCCGACAAGCTCTTCACCGACACGCGCCGCCGCGTCTCGACCGACAACATCGGGCTGGCGCGGCTTCCCGAGGGAACGACGCTCGTTCGTATCGGGCAACCGCAGCGTCCGGAATTCGCCGCCTGGCGTTACGGCGACCAGTTCGGGCGTCGTCGCAAGCGGGCGCTGGCGGTGGCTGGCGGAGGGATCGCGGCGGCGGGCGCCCTGTTCATCGGTGGCGCAGCGGCCGGCGTCGCGGTGGGTGGCTTCGGCTTTCTCTTCGCCCGGGCGGGACACGCCCTCATCTACGGCAGCGGCGAGGCCGTCGTCGCGCGCGTGCGCACCGAGCAGCACGGGCTGGTCGACGTGCGCCGCCGGCACCTGGCCGAGTCGTCGATCAGCGCGGCGGACGACGGCTCCATGTCGCTCTACCTCCGCTTCAAGAACGGCGCGGCGCAGCTGACCGGCGCCGAGGCGGAGCGCGTCGCGTCCATCGTCCTCCCCAAGGTCAATCGCTTCGGCGGACGCACGGCGGAGGTCGCCACCGCCGTGCAGCAGATCGAGTCGTCGGGCGACTCGGAGCGCTTCCTCCGCAGCGTGAGCCGCCAGTCGCAATTCGCCATCAAGTCCATGACCGCCGGCGTCA
Organism: uncultured Gemmatimonadaceae bacterium; assembly: GCA_964626245.1. GTDB lineage: Bacteria > Gemmatimonadota > Gemmatimonadetes > Gemmatimonadales > Gemmatimonadaceae > SCN-70-22. Next base: position 175 of record CAZVDJ010000046.1, on the reverse strand, counting down.
CGTCGCGCAAGGCCAAGTCTCGCCAGATGGAGTTCCAGAAGTACGGGCTCTTCAGCCTCCCCGCCCCGCAGCGGCTGGCGCTGGCGCTGGCGCTGCACGAGGAAGCCGAGCGCCGCGCGCTGGAAGGCGAGCTGTCGCAGCTGGAGGAGGCGTGGCGCGACGCCGAGGAGGCGGA
>CAZVDJ010000045.1:0-14931 GCA_964626245.1 uncultured Gemmatimonadaceae bacterium | reverse complement strand
GATCCGCCAGCGAATCCGCTCACTGCCCCCGAGCCCGCCCCGAGAATCGCGAGCGCCGCGGTGTTCATCACACGCCCCTCGCAGGTGGCGGACGGGGAAAGCCACCCGATGTCCATGCACCGGCGAGCGGCACTGTCCGGCGCAGCCGTGCGCCCGGCGGCGCTTGCCTGTCGCGTCGGCTGCGCGCCAACCGGCAAGGCAACGAGCATCGCCAGCGCCGCCAGGAGCAGCCAGCCTGCAAGGAGGAGAATGAAGGACCACGAGCCGCGACGGGAGCGCATGGGAACCGGGCAACGAGCGAGTCGGAGGTGAGGACAGTGGAGAGGCCAGCCCCTCCACTCTCAGCGATCTCCGCCTACGATACGCCGAGCCGATTAGGCGCCGCTTAAACCGCCCTCGTCCGTCGCTTCGTCGCGCGCGGGAGGGTTGTCGCTAGATCGCGGGCGGCTCCATTCCCATGCTCGCCCAGTCCTCGCGTGCCGGGCCGTACACCCCGGGCACCCGCAGCCCGGCGAGTCGCATGAGGACGGTGAGCTGCCCGCGGTGGTGGACCTGGTGCACCACCAGCGCAGTCAGCGTGCGCGCGCGCGTCCAGACCTCGCCGTACATGGTGTCGGTCTGTTGCAGGGTGGCGTCGGTCCAGCGCGCGCGCAGCTGCTCGGCGAGCGCGGCAGCGGCGGTGCGGTAGCCGTCGCGAATGGCGGCGGCGGTGGCGGGTACGGGCTCGTCCTCCCGGGGCCCCGTCACCTGCAATCCGGTGTGCCCCATCATCTCCGGAATGGTCTGGGCAATGTGCCAGGCCAGGCGCCCGATGGTGCGCGAGTCCGGCGTCGCCTGGGTGGCGAGGGAGGCGTCGGTGAGGACATCCAGGACTTTCTGCGTCTCGCCGGCCTCGAACGTCCAGCTGTCCAGGAAGGCGGAGAGGGTGGTGAACATCGTGCGCGCGTGATGGAGGGTGAAGGAACCCGGGGCGGACGGCAGGCCGCCATGCAACGCCTGCCGCGGCAACGCTACCCATCATGCGCGGCTTGGCAAGGGTGGCAAGGGTGGCAAGGGTGGCAAGGCGAGTCTCCGCCACGCACGCGGCCCGCGCCTCGTCACGGTCGTGTCGCGATTCGCCGTGCGTCTGCGCAACTCGGACGGTGACGCGCCTGCGTGACGCGGCTGCGTGACGCGGCTGCGTGACGCGGCCCGTGGGTCGAATCACCCATGTGGGCGCTGATGGATGAACGCTAATGTGGACCTGCATCACGCCCTGCGTGTCGCCGCGCGCACGCACGTGCGGGCAAGCTGTCATGTCAACTTGCCCGTTCTGCAGGGGATCCCTAGCCTGCGGTGAAACCGATACCACGTTCGGCCCGTAGGCCCCCGCACGACTCGTTCGTTGACTTCATACATCCCAGGAGACCGACCATGACTACGCGCACTTTCATCGCCTCGGCAATTGCAGCTGCCGCCATCGCCGCCTTCGCCGCGCCGGCTGCCGCGCAGCAGGACCGCGCCACGGACGCCACGGCGCCGCGCGTGCTCGCACGCTACGACTTCGGCGCCCCGCAGCGTCTGCTCTCCTTCCCGTCGACCATCACCGTCGCCGACTCGGCGGGGCAGCTCGTGGCCAGCGCCAAGGTTGCGGGTACGCCCACGACGATCCCCATGATCGTGCACGTGATCGAGTCGGACCTGATCCTCGAGGCAGCGACCCCCGAGGGGATCCTCACCGTGGTCCTGGACAAGCAGGCCCAGGGCGGGGAGACGAAGCTCTCGGCAGGGCGTTGGTCGCTCGGCAAGACCGAGGGCCGGCTGCGCGCCCGCGCCTGAGTCGTCGCACAACAGACCCTTCCGCGCACGGGGCGGCCGCGAGATGCGGCCGCCCCGTCGTGCTTCCCGGCTGCTCGCCCGCGACCGGGGAACTTGATTCTGCCGGCGCGAATGCGTTTCGTGCATTGACCGCCTGTGCGCGCCGGCGCGCCATCCGGCAGCTGCACGATTGCTGGCGACAGGTGCGGCTTTCCATCCCCTCGCATGCTCTCCTCCTGCGCCTGGTGTCACACCCCCTTCCCCGCCAACGACGCGGTGGAAGCAATGCCGGTGGGGCGCCGCATCGCCTTCGACGAGGCCAAGGGGCGACTGTGGGTGGTCTGTCGGCGCTGCGAGCGCTGGAACCTGGCCCCCATCGAGTCGCGGTGGGAGGCGATCGAAGGATGCGCCCGCACCTTTCGCGAGACGCGACTGCGCGCGAGCACCGGTCAGGTGGGGTTGGCACGGTACGGCGACGGCACCGAGCTGGTACGCATCGGTGCGCCGGTGGCGCAGGAGTTCGCCGCGTGGCGGTATGGTGACCAGTTCGGGAGGCGGCGCACGCGGGCGATCGCGTTAGGTGCGGCTGGCGTTGCGGCGGCTGGGGCCATCGGAGCCGGGGCCGTTGCGCTGGGGGCGACGCTCGCCGCCTTCCTTCCCGCCGTGCAGCTCATCACCCTCGCCCACGCCGTGCGCACCAACCAGTCGTTCATGCGGCAGGCGCCGGTCGTCGATCCCGCGGGCGGTGGCGTACTCCCCATCGGCTTTCCGCGACTCATCGCCGCGGGCGAGGACGAGGGCGGATGGGGACTGGAGGTACCGTACACCGCGCGCCTCGACGAGCAGATGCAGCCCACGGAGGGATGGTGGGCGCGCGCCATGAACAAGTCGGTGGCGGTGGGGAGCCTGCGCCTGGTGGGTGCGCCGGCCCGTCAGGTGCTCGCCCGCTACGTTCCACGCCTCAACCGCGCTGGCGCCCCCGCGCCGCGAATCCGCGGGGCGGTCGACCTCATCGTCGAGTCGGGAGGCAGCGAGGGAGTGCCACGCTTCCTCGCGCGGCACCGCGCGCGCTTCACGGCGCAGCAGACCTTTGGCGATTCCGGGGAGCTCGCGGCGCTCCCCGCCGAGGTGCGGCTGGCGCTGGAGATGGCCGCGCACGAGGAAGCGGAACGCGCCATCCTGGCCGGCGAGCTGGCGGCGCTGGAGGCGCAGTGGCGCGTGGCCGAGGAAGAGGCGGCGATCGGTGACGACCTCTTGCTGGCCCCGGACATTGTGGCCAAGCTGGAAGCGCTCCGGCGGGCCATGGATCAGCCAACATGAGCGTGACCATGTGGCAGCAACGATGGACGACTCGTTTCGCGGCATCGGTGACGGTCGCTGCGTTAGGCGCTCTTGCGGGTTTGCCGGGCGGCGCCGGCGCCCAGCAGCCGGCCGCGCGCTGGGCGCTGGTGGGCGGCACCGTCATCGATGCCACGGGTGCGCCTCCCATCCAGGATGCCGTGGTGCTGATGGAGGGTCGCCACATCCGCGCCGTGGGACCGCGCGCATCCACCCCGGTTCCGCAGGGCGTGCGGGTGATCGACGCGCGCGGCCAGTTCATCACACCGGGCCTCATCGACGTCAATGTGCACCTGGTGCTCATGATCACCCCCGAGTTCTACGTGAAGTACGAGGACCGCTTCGAGGACATCGCGGTACAGGGGGCACAGGTCGCCCTGAAGTACGGGTTGACGACGGTGATGGACTCCTGGGGGCCGCTGGCTCCGCTGCTGCGTGCACGTGCGCGCATTGTGTCGGGGCGGGACGAAGGGGCGCGCGTCCTGGTGGCGGGGAACATCGTGGGCACGGGGGGGCCGTTCTCGCTCTACTTCTCGGGCGGCTACGACGTGCGCGGCACGGATTTGCGCTACGGCGGATGGGTGCACCCCATCGTGCGGCAGCGCATCGATGCGATGTGGGAGGACGACGCAGGCCCCGCCCTGCTCGCGCTCACTCCGGCGGAGGTGGGTGATGCGATCACCCGGTACCTGGGGAAAGGGGTCGACTTTCTCAAGGTCGGAGTGAGCGCGCACGGCATTGGCCCGGTGGAACCGCTGATGTTCTCGTCGCAAGCGTTGGCGGCGATGCGTGCGGCCACGCAGCTCGCGAACAAGCCGTTCCAGACGCACACCTTCACGCTCGAGAGCCTGCGCGAGGCAGTGGCGGTTCGGCCGCAGCTGCTGCAGCACCCGAACGTGATGAGCGTGCCGCCGCGCACCCCGGCGCAGTTGCGGCTGCTCGACTCGCTCCTCACCGAGATCAGGCGACTGGGGATCTACTCCGCGCCGCTGGCCATCCCGCACGACGAACAGCAGGACGTTCTTGACCGATGGACGGTGGAGGACACACGGCGCGACCCGCACCTCGGCGCCATCATCCAGCAGCGGCAGGTTGGCGCCACGCGCGAGGCGTTCGCCGCGCGCCGGCTGCTGCTGCAGCGATGGATCAAGGCGGGGGTGAAGTTCACGATCGGCACCGACCAGGGCCCCGAGGCATCGGAACTGGGCCCCGTGGTCTGGGGACGCATGGGGCGCCGCCACTTCGAGGTGATGGAAGGGTTGCAGCAGGCGGGGGCCGCCCCCATGGAACTGATCATCGCCGCCACGCGCCATGGCGCCGAGGCCTACGGGCTGGCCGATTCACTGGGGACGATTCAGCCGGGAAAGCTCGCCGACCTCCTGGTGGTCGACGCCGATCCCACGCTCGATGTGCGCAACCTGCGCCGCATCCGGCACGTCGTGAAGGACGGCAGGGTGGTCGACCGCGCGACCCTCCCTGCCGTCCGTGTGCTGCAGTTCGATCCCGAGGCGCGCTGGCCTCGTTAGGCCCGCTACATCATCCGCACGCTGCGGATCTTCACGACGGTCTTGAGCCGCTGTGGCGGCGCGTCGTCAGCCGGCATCTGCTGGATCTTGCGCACGACCTCCATCCCCTGCGTCACCCGGCCAAAGGCGGCAAAGCCCTGGCCGTCGGGGTTGCGCTTGCCGCCGAAGTCGAGCTCGGGCTGCGCCCCGATGCAGAAGAAGAACTCGCTCGACGCACTCCCTGGCGCGCCGCGGGCCATGCTGATGGTCCCGTCCACGTGCTTGACCCCGGTCTTGTCGTTGGTCTCGTGCGAAATGGCCGGGAGGCGCCTGGTCGAGTCGCCGTCCAGCCCCCCTTGGATCACCTCGATCTTCACGGGTGAGGTGGGCTGGTTCTGCATGGTGACCACGCGATAGAAGGCGCCCCCGTCGTAGCGCTTCTCGGCCACGTACTTGAGGAAGTTGGCGGCGGTGACCGGCGCCTTGTCGGCGTAGATCTCCACCGTGATGGGGCCGGCGTCGGTGTCGATGCGCACGCGCGGGTTCTGTGCGTCCATGGGCGCGGCGAGGGCCAGCGCCCCCGCCGTGACGGCGAGGGCGAGGCGTACGCGTCGCGGTGAGATGATTCGCGTCATTTGTCGAACCACAGCGCACGGTCGATGGTGATCCCGGTCGGCGTGTTGGGATTCGACGCGATCTCCTCGCTGCGATAGGCCAGGCGACGCACGAGGTTGGGGGCAAGCGCCCCCGCCGGAACCGTCATGACGGGATACTCCTGCCCGACAGGCCCGCTGCGACGCCACTGCACCCACGCCTCAAGCGGCCGCATGAAGAGGTCGAGCCACTGCTGCCGGTTGAGTTCCCGGCGATAGTTGGCCGCCGAGAGCGTGGGCAGCGCTGCGATGTACGTCTGAATGGCCGCCGCCGGCACGCCAAACACCTCCATCGACTCGCGCACGCCGGCGCGATAGCGCGTATCGGCCGAGGCAAGCCCACCCTGCCAGAACCCTCGCGCGATCGCCTCGGCCTCGAGCAGGTACTGCTCGGAGAGCGAGAAGGAGACTTCGGGAAGATTGGCGCGCAGCAGGTTCAGGTGCACGAGCGACGACTTGGGCGTGCGCGGTTCAACCGCCGTGAGCGACAGGAACTCCGTCGGCCCGGCGCTGGGTCCCGGCTGGTAGAAGACGGGGAGGCGCGGGTCGTTGAACGGCACCATCTCGTTGAACATCACGTTCGATGCGTACCAGTCCTGCTGCACGCCGCCGCGGAAGATCTGCGTGAACGAGTAGCGCGGGTTCTGGCGCCCCGGCGTGTCGAAGTACGGGAACTTCGCCTCGTCGGCGCGCGCGGCAATCATCGGCTGCGCCGCCATGGCCCCGATGGCCGCCGCCTTCGTCGGGTCGGCATCGACCATGGTCATCAGGATGCGGAACTTGAGCGAGTTGGCGAACTTGCGCCACTTGGCCATGTCGCCGCCGTAGTACAAGTCGTTCGGCGCCACGACGCGCGCCGAGTTGGCGTCCATCAGCGCCATCGCATCGTCGAGCATCTTGATGCAGCCGTTCAGCACGTCCTGCTGCGAGTCGAACTTGGGGAGGTCGACCTGGCCGGTGGCGGCCTCGGAGAACGGGATGTCGCCCCACAGGTACGTGGTCTGCGAGAAGACGAACGCCTGGTAGATCAGCAGCTGCGCGATGGTGTTGTTGGGCTTGGGCGTGCGGGCGTTGGCCTCGGCCGTGGCGAGCTTGAGGTTCTTGAGCACGTCCACGTAGATCGATCCCCAGGCGCTGCGAATGCGCGTCTGGTCGTACTGCGACTGCGCCAGCCCCCAGGCCGCCCCCGACGCCCACATCTGGTTCATGAGGGCAACGGGCCAGGTGAGCTCGGCGACCCGCAGCAGTGAGAACTTGACCTCGGCGCCCGCAAAGAGGAGCGCCGGCTCAGCCGTGGTCGAGCGGTTGGGATCGACATTGAGGATGCCGTCCTCGAAGCAGCCGCCCGCCGTGAGGGCGAGGAGCGCGGCGCCGCCCAGGGCGGCGACGCGCCGGCGCACGGTGCGAAGGATATGTGTCATGGTTGGCTCGTCAGCGCGGGGAAATCAGAACGTGAGACGGAGGTTGAAGCCAATGGAGCGCGTGGAGGGGATGTTGTTGCGCTCGATCCCCTCGCCGATGAGTCCCGTGCCATGAATGTTGGCCTCGGGATCGATGTGCGGCACGTTGCTCGAAATGAGCCAGAGGTTGCGCCCCTCGACCGAGATGTTCGCCTCACGGCTGCGGAACAGCGCGGCCCAGCGATCGGGGAGCTTGTAGCCGAATTGCACCTCGCGGAGCTTGGCGAACGAGCCGTCGAAGATGTTGTTCTCCGGGCTGATCGAGCTGTCGAGGTTCTGCCAGTACTGCTGCACGCTGGCCACCTTCACGTCGTTCGGGCGGAATGACCCGTCGGCGTTGCGAATCACGCCATCCTGCACGAACGGCTCGCGGTTCGCCGTCTCCTTGGCCGTGCCTGACGAGCGGAGCGCCGAGACGGTGTTGGACATCACCACGCCGCCCTTGCGCACGTCGACCAGGAAGGAGAGCGACGCCTTGCGGTAGCGGAACGAGTTGCTCACCCCGCCGATCCAGTCGGGATAGATGTTCCCGAAGAGGCGACGCGCCCCCACGATGCGCAGCCCGTTCTGCGGGTTGATGATGTACTTCCCGCTGACGGAGTCGCGCTGGAAGCCCACCCCCTGGATCTGGAACGTGGTCCCGGGGCGCGCGGCGATGAAGGTGCCGAAGCCGTCGCCCGCGGTCACGATGAACTCCTGCAGCCCGGGGGCGAGCTTGGTCACCTCGTTGCGGTTGCGACTCCAGTTGCCCTGCACGTCCCAGTTGAAGCCGTTGGACGCCTGGCGCAGGATGCTGTAGCTCGCCTGCAGCTCGATGCCGTTGTTCCGGATCTCACCAACGTTGAGGCGCCGCGCGTTGAACCCGGTGCTCTGCGGCACGGAGATGGAGACGATCTGGTCGTAGTTCCGCACGCTGTAGTACGTGGCGTCGAGCCCGAGGCGGTCGCTCAGGAATCGGAACTCGCCCCCCACCTCCCACGACTGCTGGCGCTGCGGCCGCAGGTTGGACGGCGGAATGACGTTCGTGGCGCCGAACGCCGAGGCGCCGTTGAACGGGAAGGACTGGTTGAAGGTGTAGATGTCGCTCTGCAGCGTGAGCGGCGAGTAGGTGAAGGCGAGCTGGTACGGCTCCTCGTCCGATCCGACATTGGCCCAGTTGGCCCGAAGCTTGGCGAAGCTCACCAACCCGCTCTTGAAGATCGACGCATCGCGCATGGCGTCGGAGACGACGAAGCCGGTGGAGATGGACGGGTAGAAGTACGAGTTGTTGTCCACGGGGAGCGTCGACGACCAGTCGTTGCGCCCGGTGACGTTCAGGAACAGGTAGTCACGCCATCCCAGGCCGATCTCGCCGTAGGCGCCATACAACTGGCGCTCCGAGACGAAGTTGGTGGGCGTGTTGACGTTGGCGTTGGCCTGCGTGTACAGCCGGTCGATATTGAGCCCCTGGCTGAAGACGCGCTGCCGGTTGAAGGTGCGCTTGTTGAAGTTGTGCCCCACGAGCCCCTTGAACGTCAGCGTCGGCGCCAGCTGCCGGGTGACGGTGGCAATGAGGTCGGTGTTGAGCTCGCGCTCGTTGAAGTCCTGCGTGTCGAACTCGCCATCCAGGCGGCCACGCGTTCCCTTGCGCGTCACAAAGCGGCGATTCTCCACCGCAATGTCGGTCCCCGTGCGGAACGCGACGTTGAGCCACGGCGTGGCGTCATACGAGATGAGGGCGTTGCCGTAGAGGCGATCGATCGCGTTGTTCAGCCCATTGTTGTCGGTGACCCAGTACGGGTTGTTGCTCGTCCCGGTCCCGTCGATCGCGCCGGCGCGTCCGTCGGGACGCTGGCGGTCCGACCTGAGGAACGACGTCGACAGCGTGCGCGGCGTGAAGGTCCAGAGCGACATGGGGATGCTCTGCCCATTCTGCCCCTGCGATGCGCGGCCGGACGAGGTGGAGCGCACATAGTTGGCCGCCAGGCGCGCGTTGAACTTGTCGGTGAAGCGCTGGCCGGCGTTGACCGCCAGCGTGTAGCGTTGCAGTTCGGAGTTGGGGACGATGCCGGTCTGCCCGAGCCACGTGCCGCCCAGGCGGTAGTCGCTCGTCTCGGTGCCGCCCTCGAACGACATGCTGTGCACGTTGGTGTAGCCCGTGTTCCAGAAGTCGCGGAAGTTGTTGGGCTGGGCGACGAGCGGCTCGGGAACGCCCAGGATGTTGGGTTCGGTCTGCCCGGTGATCTTGGGCCCCCATCCGTTGGCGTTGGCCGTGTTGTAGACACCGAGGTTCCCCTGCGCGTACTCGTTCTGGAACTCCGGGCTGCGGAAGATCTCGTCGGTGCGCACGGACCCGTTGTACGTGAAGCGGCGCTGGCCCGCGCGCCCGCGCTTGGTGGTCACCACGATGACGCCGTTTCGCGCGCGCGAGCCGTACAGTGCCGAGGCGGCCGCACCCTTAAGCACCGACATCGATTCGATGTCGTCCGGGTTGATGTCCTGTGCGCGGTTCCCCACGTCCACGCCGCCCGTGACGATTTCCGTCTCCGTGCCAGCAAAGGCCGAGTTGGAGATCGGCACGCCGTCGACGACAAAGAGCGGCTCGGACGCCGTGGCAATCGAGTTCACCCCGCGAATGACGACCTTGCTCCCGCCGCCCACCGTTCCCGACTGCTGGGTGATGCGCACGCCGGCGATCTTGCCAGCCACATTGTTCAGGACGTTCGAGCTGCGTGCGACCGTGAGCTGCGCCGGCTCGACCTGGGCGATGGCATAGCCAATCTCCTTGGTCTCGCGCACAATCGCGTTGGCCGTCACCACGAGACTGGACAGCTGCGTGGCGGCGGTCTCCAGCGCCACGTCTATGGTGGTGCGTCCCTGTACCGTCACGTCGGTCGGCTTGTAGCCGATGAGGCGGAAGGTGAGGATGTCGGCCCGCGTCGAGGGGAGCGAGATACGATAAGCGCCCGTGGCGTCGGTGAGTGTTCCAACGGTCGTGCCTCGCACGATGACGGAGACGCCGGCGAGCGGCGTTCCGCCATCGACCGCCGTGACCTTGCCGGTGACGGTCACCGCTTGCGCAGCCGCTCCGGCTGCGGGCAACAGGACGGCCGCGAGGGCGATGACCCAGGTCCTCGTCCAACACCAACCTCGACGCCAGGCTTTCATTGGTGCTCCAACGTGTTTGGGGGGATGATCGTACGCCGCGCAATCGCTCGGATTGGCGGCGTTAGAAAGTGCAAAGGCCCCGCTCGTTCGGAAAGGGTTTTCCCCGTCAGATCGGGCAGGTGCAATGCGCACGAGCTCGCTAGCTCGTTCGACGTTTCCTGATGCGAATTCGCGCGCGCGCCGCCAGCGATTCGGCTGGACATCGCGCTTTTGTGCGTCCGTCATCACCACGGACTCTCCGTCACCTCACCGTCGCGTGCAATCAACAGGCGCGCCCGGGCGCGACCGTTTCATCGCGCATGCGACCCCAGGCAGGGCCAGTTCCTCACGCTGGCGTCAGTCGTCGGCATGACGTGCGAGCGTGACTTGCCAGCATGTACCGCCGGTCTCGGCGGCCGGCATCGGCCGGCGGATGTCAGCGGACCGGAGGTTTCGCCCGCCGGTAGTCGATCGAGATCACCCGCACCAGCTGCACCACGTGCGGCAGCCCCCAGTCGCCGACGGTATCGGGCGGCGCGGTGCGCCACCACATGGCGAGCGTGCTATCGGGTACGGCGATGAGCGGCGAAGGGGACGAGAAGGTCGTGTAGCCCTCGAACCGCCGCGGGCCATCGTCCTGCCGCACATCCAGCCGGAAGTCGACGCGCTTGAGGAGCGAGGTGGCCGCGTCCATGTGCGCCTCGCCCTCCCAGTCGGAGTGGCGTGCCGACGGCGTGGGGCGAAAGAGCAGCCGCACCGTGCCGTTGGTCCGGTCGCCATCGAGCGTGGCCGAGGCGACGCAGTGGTGATCCCAGAAGACCTTGTCGCCCAGCGTGGCGATGAAGAGGATGGGGACCGAGAAGCCAAGGTCGTGCAGCTGCACGACGCCTTTGGGGACGTAGCGATCGCCCCATGCCCCCGACTCGCCGCGCTCCGTGCCCACGCGCACGCGAGGTGGTTCGTTGGTGCGCACGCGTTGCACGGTGCGGCGTTCCACCTGGACGAAGAACGGGTACGCCTTGCGGAACGACTCGTAGCGCTCGGCCCCTTCCCGCAGCTGCTCGAGGGCCCAGAAGGCGAGCGGGCGCATCCCGGGATCGACGGGCGGGCAGTCGGTGGCGGCCGTGGTGGTCAGCGCCGGAAGCGCGAACGCCACGCGGCGCAGATACACCACGACCGGCTCCAGCTCGCGCCCCTGCCGGTCGGCGCGGGAGAGCGAGAGATCGACGAAGGCGAAGCCGAGCTGCCTGACGCGAACGGTCAGTGCCCCTCGCCCCGGCAGGCGCACGCGTGCCTGCCCATCCTCGCGGGTGAGTGCGCGCGCCCCGGTGGCCAGGTCGATGACCTCGGCGTTCGGCAGCGGCGTGCTGTCGGCCTCGGAGAGGACGCGGATGGTGGTGGTGCCGTCTCCCTGCTGCGCGCGAAGGGAGCCCGCCAGGGTGGCGAGCAGCATCGCACACAGGAGGAGGCGGCCTCCCGTCACGGCGTGCCCTTGAGGTAGCGGTTGAAGTGGTCCACCAGCCGTTGCAGCAGGTAGCGCGCGTAGTGCGGGCGCTGCGTCCAGCCGTGCGTGGCGGCCGGGGCAAAGGCCACGTCGAAGTCCTTCCCGAGCCGCATGAGTTCTTCCGCCAGCTGCACCGTGGTCTGGAAGGGGACCACGTCGTCTTCCATCCCATGGATGATGAGCAGGTGGTCGCGCAGGTTTCCGGCCCACTGCGCCGCGCCACGCTTGAATGCCTCGGGATGTGTCTGCGGGCGGCGCACGATGGCGACGTCGTCGCTGCCGAAGTAGCGCGGGTCCACGGCGGGGGCGCCGGCCACACCGGCCTTGAAGAGTCCGGGCTTCCGGAAGAGCGAGTAGACCGTGAGCGTCCCGCCGTAGCTCGAGCCCCAGATGCCGATGCGCGAGCCATCGACATGAGGGAGTGACTTCATGTAGTCGACGACGCTCTCCAGGTCGTCCAGGTCGCCGCCGCCCCAGTCCATCAGGAACTGCTCGCGAAAGTCGCGCCCGTAGCCGGTGCTGCCGCGCACGTCCACCTGCACCACGATGTAGCCGTGCTCGATGGCCAGGAGCTGCTGCAACGTGCCGTAGAGCCCGGCCCACCGGTTGCGCACCGTGTTGGAGTAGACGGGGCCGAAGAGGACGGGGTACTTGCGCGACGGGTCGAGCCCGGGTGGTTCCAGGATGCGAGCGTGCAGCGTGCGCGACTCCGACCGGTGGGGAACGGTGACGTACTTCGCCCGGATCCACGGATATGACGCAAACTCCGCGGGCGGTGAGTGCGTCACGCGCCGCATGGGGGCGCCAGGCGTGGCAGCCGCGAGGTACAGCTCGGTGGGGGTGACGTCGTCGGTGTGCAGGTAGGCGACGGCCTTCCCGTCAGGAGCAACGGTGGGCACGTGCTGCCCGGCGCGCACGGTCAGGCGCTCGCGACGTCCGCGTTCGTCCACCCGCCACACGTGGCGTTCGTACGGCGACGGATCCGTGGAGAGGTAGAAGATCGCGCGCGACGCGACGTTCGCGATCGCCCGTCCCGCGACGTCGCTCTCGGCCGGCGAGAGGGGGCGTGGCACGCTGTCGCCCGGCGTGATGGCGTACAGCCGGTAGCGCTCCTCCAGGTCCCCCGTGATGACGATTCGGCGGCCGTCGGGGTGCCACGTGGACGCGATATCGTTGTAGATCCGCGTGGCCCGCACGTCGTGCCATATCTCGCGGGGCGCGCGGCCGGGCACCACGAGATGGATCCACCGATGGATCGCATCGTCGCTCTCGCGGTCGATGAGCAGCTCGCCACTGGGCGACCACGAGTAGTCGACGACACGGCGCTCCTCGCTCGCCTCCAGCGGGATGGGCGCCAGGCGCCTGCTGGCCACGTCGAGCAGTTGCACCGTGCGTTCCTCATTCCGCTCGCCCGGAAAGGAGCGGCGCAGCACGTGCATGACGGCGGTATCGCCCAGGTAGTAGGGGAAGCCGGTGCGACGGACCTGCCGCCGGTCCACGACGTGCAGGGCAATCGTGCGGCTGTCGGGCGACCAGAGGTACGGGGGCGCGGCACCGCCCCAGGTGGCGTCGCCCACCTCGCGGTCCGGCGCGTGGTAGGTACCGAGCGCGAGGGGGCTGAGCGGTGGAATGCCAAGCTGCGTGATGCGCTCCGGCGCGCCGCCGGTGCCGGGGAGGAGCCAGAGGTCGCCGTCGCGCAGGAATGAGATCCACCTTCCATCCGGTGAGAGCGCAAGCGCCGACTTGCCACCCCCGTCGCTCGTGAGGCGTTCAGCGTTAGGCGAGGTGAGGGCGATGCGCCAGACGTCCCCAGCCTGCAGATAGAGCAGCACGGTGGGCGAGGCCCAGACGAAGGCCCCGACGCTCCCGCGCCCGTCGACGGCAACCGGGGTGAGGCGACGGGGCGTGGAGTCGTCGCGCGCCACCACCCACACGTCGCGTGCGGGAAAGCCGCGGTCGTTCCAGAGGAAGGCGAGGTGGCGCGAGTCGGGCGACCAGGCGGGGGCAACAGGCGCCGTGCCGGTGAGCGACGGCGTGGCGACGAGGCGCTCGATGGTGAGGGGGCGCTGGGCGTGCAGCGTGGCTCGGCCAGCCACGAGGGCCATCGCGAGCGGCGCCACTCTCGTGAACTTCAGGTGATGCATGCGCATGACGTGAAGCTTCACCCCGCCCTCCGCCTCGTCCACCCGTTTCACCCGTTTCACCCGTTCGGCCACGGACGCCGCCCCTCGGCGACTACTTCGATCGATCGCCCGGCTCTCCCCGCCCCACGCGCTTCCGCTCCGCCGGAAGCTCCTGCCACGATACCCCGTCGCGGATCCACGCCGGCGCCGGTTCACCCTTCAGGTAGTGCCCGAACCACTCCAGGATGCGCCGATGGTAGTCCACCTGGTTGGCCGGCCGGGTGAAGCCGTGGTTCTCGCCTTCGTACACGAGCAGCACCATCTGCCGTCCCGCGCGCCGCGCGAAGTTGAAGAACTCGGTGGCCTGAAAGAACTCCACCGTCCCGTCCTTGTCGCCGTGTGCCATGAGGAGCGGCACCTCCATCTCGTGCACCTTGTGCACGGGCGAATTGCGGTGGTGCGCCTCGGGGTCTTCCCAATACGGGACGCCCATGCGCGCCTGGCCCGTCTCCCAGTGGTCCACCTCCGCGCTCCCCTGGTTCCAGTGGATCTGGCCCATGAAGCTCACGAAGTCGGTGAGCGGAGCGCCGGCGATGGACGTGGCGAAGAGGCGCGTGCGTGTGGGGGCGAAGGTCGCGTTGTAGCCTCCCCATGAGTGGCCGATGAGGCCCAGGCGCGCCGGATCGATGAGCCCTCGGTCGCGCACGGCGCCGACCGCCGCGGTCAACGTCTCCACCAGGCTCACCCCCGGATCACGCGCGCGAAAGACGATGTCGGGAAGGAGGACGAAGTAGCCGCGCTGCGTCCAGGTGACGAAGTTGTAGTAGTCCTTCTCGCTCGGCACCTCGAAGAAGTGCGCCTGGTCGGCGAGCCGTTCGTACGTGTAGACGATCATCGGGTAGCGCCGCGACGAGTCGTGGTGCACCGGGAAGAGCAGCACGCCTTGCAGCTCCGCTCCCTCCGCGTTGCGGTAGGTGACGAGTTCGGTGCGTCCCCACGCGTACGCCGAGGCGAACGGGCTGCTGGCCAGGGCAGGCGGCGCGTCCCGCAGCGTGGCAGCCCCCGCGTGCCAGACCGGTGGCCTGTCCCGCGCCTCCAGCGCATAGGCGTACACCTCCGCACTGTCCGCCTTGCGGAGCCCGCTGGCGTACCGATCCAAGAGGAAGAGCCGTTCGACCTTGCCGCCCGCCGCCCTTCTGGCATAACCGCGCTGCTGCGTGCGCACATCGTGCAGCGCGAAGTAGAGTGGTTGCGCCCGGTCGATCGTCAGGCGGGCGCGGTCGAGCGTGACGAGCCGGTGCCGCACGCCGTCGAGCCGCCCGTCCGTCAGGCGCACGGCGGGCTTGCCATCGAGCGGCACCATCCAGGCGTCAAAGGCGTCGTGCAGCAGCACGGCCGCGTCGGCGGCGGTCCAGCCAGCCACCC
>CAZVDJ010000044.1:0-15043 GCA_964626245.1 uncultured Gemmatimonadaceae bacterium | reverse complement strand
CGCCAATCGCCCCAACAGCCGGGCCACGCAGGGAATGCGCGATGTCTTCTGGCTGCAGGGGATGATGGCGGGGCACAAGGCACAGCTCGACTGCATCAAGGCCTTCTCGGAGACCGACTTCACGGCGGACCTGCAGAAGTTCGACGTCCCCACCCTCATCGTGCACGGCGACGACGACCAGATCGTCCCGATCGGCGCCGCGGCGCATGCGTTGGCCAGGCTGGTGCCGGGCGCGACGCTCAAGGTCTATCCCGGGGCGCCGCACGGGATCACCGACACGCACAAGAACGAGCTCAACGCCGACCTGCTGGAGTTCGTCCGGTCACCCTTGCCGGCGTAGCGACGGGGGCGCCGGCGACCGTTCCGCCGGCGTCCCCGTCACTTGCAATGCGCATGCACGACGCACAAGCGGCCTTGGCCCACTCAGTCATCGACGACGCGCTCCACGTGCACGCCGCGGCACTCGGGCGCGACCTGCAACCCTACCGTCACCACGCGCATCGCGTCGCCGCCTTCTGCACGACGCTGGTGCCGGCCTCGCACGATGGGGCGCACGATGTCGGCGAGCGCGTGGCGCTGGCCGCGGCCTTTCACGACCTCGGCATCTGGACGCACGGGACCTTCGACTACCTCGAGCCATCCATAGAGGTCTGTCGCGCGTACCTGAGTGCCACGGGGCGCGCGAGGTGGGGCGACGAGCTGTCAGCGATGATCCGCGAGCACCACAAGCTCACCGCCTGGACCGCGCGCCCCGACTGCCTGGTGGAGCCGTTCCGGAAGGCCGACTGGATCGACGTGACGCGCGGCCTGATCCCGCATGGGGTGCCACGATCGGTGCGGCAGCGGGTCTTTGCCAGCTGGCCCAGTTTGGGCTTTCGCCGCCGGCTGGTGCACTTCACGCTCGCGCGCCTGCGTCACCACCCGCTGCATCCGCTCCCGATGCTGCGATTCTAGCCGCGGAGTGGCTCGCGCCATGGACCGCGCCGGAGGATGCAGCGCTGCCGGTACCGTCAGGCGCAAGTGTGTGGCGCAGCACCGCGGTGGCCTGGCGAATCCACGACGTGATGGTCTGCTCCGACCGACCGAAGCGACGGCCGATCTCGGCGGCGCTCTCGCCATCGAGATAGCGGGCGAGCAGCACCTCCCGATGCCGGGGCGCCAGCGACGCCAGGGCCCGGTCGATGTCGATGCGCAGCGCCGCCAGCTGCTCGGCGCCCTCCGACCGCGGCGACGGGACGGAGGCACCGAGCGACGCGCCATCGTCGGTACCTGCGACGGGCGCGTCGAGTGAGAGGAGGCGCTCGGGGGCGATGGCACCCGCTCGCCGGCGCGAACGCCGGTCATCGCGCCACAGGTTGGTCGCGATGGTGACCAGGTAACCGCCAAGGTCGCCATCGGGGCGAAGGAGGTGCCGCGAACGGAGGAGCCGGCACCAGCTCTCCTGGGCGAGATCGCGCGCGTCGTCGCCGCTGCCGGTCAGGAGCCGGCAGCGCGCTACGAGGGCGCGCCAGTGCCGGTCGACCAGGAGCTGCAAGGCGGCCGCGTCAGGCGGGTCGCGTCGTACCGCCTCGATGAGCGCGGCTTCGTCGTGGTGCTGCCCGGCGGAGACTCGTTCGAACCGCGGTTCGCCGCCCGCTTGCATGCCGCACTCCGTTCGCTGCGCACGGTGAATGAAAGGAAATCACACGCTGCGCGCGGGGAGATCGAGCGACAATCACACGATGGTATGTCGTACCTTGGTATCGCCTCGGACCATGCGCATCAGGTCGGCAACCGACCTGGCGCCGAGCTTCTGCATGATGCGGCTGCGGTGCTGTTTCACCGTCTGCAGCGCGGTGCCGAGCTGAAGGGCAATCTCCTTGCTCAGGAGGCCGTCGACCACGAGGGCCAGCACCTCGCGCTCGCGCGGCGTCAGGCGCGCGAGCCGCTCGTGCAATGCACGGTCGTCCGCGCGTGCCGCGCGCGCGGCGCGATCCAGCGCCATGGCCTGGTCGATGGCCTGCAGCAGCGTCTCCTCGCCGAACGGCTTGGGAAGGAACTCCACGGCACCGAGCTTCATGGCCTGCACGCTCATCGGAATGGTGCCGCGCCCGCTGATGAAGATGATGGGGATGGCGTCGCCGCGGCGCCGCAGCTCCGCCGCCACGTCGAGCCCACTCGACTCGGGAAGGTGCACGTCGAGGACGACACAGCACGGGGCGTCGGGGCGCGCCGCCGCCAGGAAGTCCGCGGCAGAGGCATAGAGCGCACACGGGAGTCCAGCGGCGCGCAGCAGCGCCTCGAGCCCCTCGCGCACCGAGAGGTCGTCGTCGACCACCAGGACCACACCGTCGGTGCCCGGCGCCGCGAGGTGGTTCATGCGAGGACGTTCATGGCGGAAGCGCGAAGACGAAGGACATCCCGGGTGACGCCTCCAGGTCGGCCCAGAGGCGTCCGCCGTGGCTCTCGATGATCGTGCGTGCGATCGAGAGGCCCATCCCGGTTCCCCCCGGCTTGGTGGTGTAGAAGGCGTCGAAGATGCGTTCGGACTGTGCCGGATCGATCCCGGGCCCGGAATCGTGCACGGTCACGCGCACTCGCGCGTCGGCGTCGGCCTCCGTACGCACCGTGATCTCGCGCCGTCGGTCGGCGACCTCGGCCAGCGCCTCCACCGCATTCAGCACCAGGTTGAGCACCACCTGTTGCAGCTGCACGCGGTCGCCGGTGACCGGGGGGAGCCGGTCATCGAGCGAGAGCTGGAGCGCGACCTCGTGCCGGCGCAGTGCGTGCTGTGACATCGAGACGACGTCGCGAATGGCCTCGTTGAGGTTGAGCAGGGAGCGCCGCGACGGTTCGCGCCTGAACAGTTCGCGCAGCCGCACGATCACGTCCGCGGCGCGCTGGGCGTCGCGGCGAATGCGCGTCACCGCCTCGCGCGCCGGCTCCAGGTCGTGCGGCGCGGACGAGAGCAGCCGCAGGCAGGCGTCGGCGTTCATCGTGATGCCCGCCAGCGGTTGGTTGACCTCGTGCGCGATGGACGCGGTGAGCTCGCCCAGCGTCGCCACGCGCGCCACGTGCGCCAGCTCGGCGTGCGCACGGTTCAGCGCCTCCTCGGCGCGCTGCTGGTCGGTCACGTCGCGCACCGCCCCGATGTAGCGGCGCTGCGTGCCGTTCTCGGACGCGACGGGCGTGGCCATGGTGTGCACGTAGCGCACCACCCCGCCCGGCAGCAGCAACCGGTGCCCGAAGTCGAGCTCCCCGCCAATGGCCACGGCGTCGCCGGCGATGCGGTCGAAGTGCTCGCGGTCATCGGGGTGCACGCGTTCGCGCGCGAGGGCGAGGCTGAGCGGTGTGCCGGGATCCACGCCGAAGATGCGATAGACCTCCTGCGACCACTCGATCTCGCCGGAGTCGAGTCGCCAGGTGAAGCTCCCCGTGGCACTCAGGCGCTGCGCCGCGGCAAGCTGGGCCTCGCTGCGGCGCAGGGCATCGTCGGCGCGCGTGCGCGCGATGGCAATGCTGGCCACGTGCGTGAAGCGCTCGATGAGGTGGAACTGCGACCGGCTTGGGGTGCGTGGCTCGCGGAAGTAGATGGCGAAGGTGCCCAGCACCTCACCGGAACGCGCGAGAATCGGCGCCGACCATCCGGCGCGCAGGGCGTGTCGCCTGACCAGCGCCAGGTAGCGCTCCGACCAGCGCGTATCGTGCTCGAAGTCGTGCACGATGACCGGTTGCCGGCTGAGCGCGGCGGCGCCGCACGGCCCCTCGTCGTCGCAGACCGGTGCGCCGTCGAGCGCCTGCGTGTACTCGGGTGAGAGGCTGGGGGCCGCGCCCGGCATCAACTGTCGCCCCGATGGGGAAACGAGCAGCACCGAGCAGAGCGCTCCGTCCTCCAGCGACTCGAAGGCAAGGCAGAGCGCATCGAGCAAGGAGGAGAGCGGTTCCCCCGTGGCGACGAGCTCCAGCAGCAGGCGCTCGGCGGCGAGCAGCGCTTCGGCACGACGCTGCTGGTGACCGACCGCGACGTCACCGGCGAGCCGATCCGCCAAGGGAGACGACGCGCCACCTTCGCGTGCCGACGGGCCGTGCTCGATGTCCATGCGGGTGGTGGGCTCGCTCTGGCAGCCTGCCGGTGGGCGCGCGTTGGCGACGCGCCACGGAGCGGCGCGCAGGTACACTCGTCAACGAAGTCGCCAATGGCAATGCCGCGGCGGGCGGCGTTCGGGCGACCGGCTTTCAGCTTCAGCGTCCCCGTCGTACGAGAAGGAAGCGGGCGGAGCGATGGGCGCGGACGCCCGGAGCCGCGCGCTTCCACCCCGGGGCGGGTATCGCTACGACTCGACACGTCCAGCTGGGCCAGCAACAGGCACCGACCGCAGAGTCACGGTGGCCGGAAGCCTGGTTGATTGCCGCCGTGCAGCGCGACCCGCCTGCAACCCGACGGCCACCTGGCGGCCTACCTCGCCACCATCGCGACCAACATCTGGCGAGACTGGCACCGTGCCGAGCGAAGGGCGCAGCAGCTGGCCAGCGCTCGCCTTGCCTCCATCGAGGCACCGTTCTCCATGCACGACGATGAACCCGTGCGGCTGGCGGACGCCCTGGCCGACCGTCGTTCCCTCGACCTCGATGATCAGGCGGCGCTTCGGCTCGACCTGGACGCGCCGCTGAGGCAGCTGGCGCCACGTGAGCGCGCCGTCCTGCTCGCGCGCTTCGTGAACGGTGAGTCGGCAGCGGAGATCGGGGCCCGCTACGGCCGAACGGAGCAGACGATCACCGCCTGGCTCCGGCGAGCGGTCCGTCAGCTGCAGTACCTGCTGCAGGACCACGTGTCACACCACCGACTCCAGCACCCGTCCCACCGCACACCGCACCACGGCCCCACGCACGCGGCGACGCACGTGGCGGCGCAGCATGCGAACCTCGACACGCAGCAGGCGGCAGCCAACCGATGACGCCGGACACCTCTCTCGAACACCTCCTGCGCTGGCGGCTGGCGCTGGCCGAGGCTGACGCGCCTCCCCCGCCACGCGCGGCGCAGCTGCTGGCCCTGGCGCAGCCCTGGTGGGAACGCTGGCCGAATCGCCTGCAGGTGCGACTGGAGCAGCTCAGGCGCATGCCGGCGGCGCTGGGCTACGCGATGTCGATGGAACGTGATGAGCGGCGCGGCCACCCCGTGGCGACGATTCTCGCGCTGTCCGAGGACCTGGAGACGCAGGTGCGCGTCCTGTACCTCAGCATCCAGGACGGCCGGTTGCGCCTGCGCTTCCAGCTGGACCGTGCCGACGCCACGGACGCCGAGGTGCTCGAGGCCACCTTCCTGGTGGAGGGCGACTCGGCGCCGTTCGCGGGACACGCCAGGCGAACACCTAACGGGGAGTACCGGCTGGACGTCGAGCTCCCGGAGTCGCACGCGAGCGCGTGGTCGGCCCTCACCGTCACCGACCGCATGCCCTTTCGGCTCGTCCTGTGCCCGGAGGACGATCGGTCGTGACGTCGTCCCGGGACGTTGCCCCACGCCTCGTCACCTTTGCCTGGTTCTGGGCGTTCTGGCACTGGAGCACGGAGAGTCATCGCATCGGCGCGTCGCTGCGGAGCCCGCTGCAGGGAATCGGTGGGCTCTGGGATGAGTGGTACCACCACGAGGCGACGGACGGCGAGCGGGAGGCGATCGAACGCGCCGGTCGCGACGAGGCGGGACAGCACCAGTTCATCTCCTGGCTGGTGCGGCGGTGGGGACCCGAGGCGCAGTGGCGCGGCGTGTCACCGCATCCGCGTTTCGTGCTGTCGCAGCTGGCCCCGCTTCCGCCGTTTGACCGGTGGCGCGCGATGGATCGTCACCGGAAGGGCTACGGCACCGAGGGCGTCCTGGCCGTGGTGCTGTCGGAGGGGAGCGATGGCGAGTCGGCCGACGTGCGCCCCGTGGAAGCGATCCTCGTTCCGGTCGACGCGACGCGCCCCGCCCCGCCCGTCGTGGCCGAGGGCTTTCACGTCGACCCGCTGGAGCTTCGTGCCGTGCAGGAGGCGACGCATTCGGTGCTGGCGGGGCGGGGGCTGGCGCGGGTCATCGTGCGGTGGGTCCTGGCGGGCCGGCGGCCGTATCCGCGTGCGGTAGGATTGCTGCTGGCGGCCGCGTGGGCTGCGGTCGCCCTGCTGCTGGGGCGGTTGCTCCTGGCGGGCGATCCCGGCGGGAAGCTCGCCGGGATGGTGTGGGCGCTGACGGTGGGCTGGGCGGTACTGGCCGCCACCGGGATCGCGACATCGGTGCTGGTGGGGCTGGCGGCGTGGCGCACCGGACGCCGCCTGGGACAGGTGGCATCGCGCGGCGAGCTGCACGTGCGGCTGGCGGACGGCCTGCGTCTCGTGGGCGGGTCGGCCGGGGTGGCGTTCGCGCTGAACGCGATCGGGGCGGTGCTGCACGACGCGAGTGACGAAAGCCGCGGCTCGTGGCTGTGGGAGCGCCTGCGCCGCGCCCTTCGCGCCGGTCGCGGTCGCTGGGCCGCCACCGGGGTCATCCTCCCCAGCGGCGCCATCACGGCAGTGGCGCTCCAGGCCAAGATTCGTGCGTGCCTGCAGCACGATCGGGTGGAGCAGCTCATTGCACCCCGACAGCGGGAGGCGCGAGCCGGCTTCGTGACTCGGCTGCTGCGGCGTGATCCCACGCCGTCGGCGCCCGCGCCCGTCCGCGGTGCGCCGCTCCTGGGCCAGCTGGGGTACGCCGCGTCCGCACGGCGCCTCCGGGCGCATGCGTGCAGTCACCTGGCCGACGCGCTGCTGGTGCATGGCGGGCTGGCCAGTCGGGGCCAACTCTCGGTCAATCTCCTCGCGATGGGCGTGAGCGCCGCCGTGATGGCCGGGATGCCCGACCTGCGGCACGTGATGTTCCCGCCGCCGGCCCCGATGATCATCGCCACCGCGGGGAGCTCACCCTTCGACCTCGCGGTGACGCTCGACGCTACGAGCGCGGCGGCGTTCGTGGTGTCGCTGGAGTCACGGTCGTGGGCAAACCGTCGCACCATGCTGCAACGCGCCGGCGATGTCTCGCGCGCCAGCCTGCCGCTGCGCCGCCTCACGCAGCGTACCACATGGGAGCTGGACGATGGGACGCTGTGGGTGGAACGGCGACGCCGCTTTCTCTGGCGCGAGTTTGCACCTGGCGAACGGGTGGGGAACTACTCGCTGCGGTACCTGAACCAGCTCAATCGGTGAGGCCGATGTCGTCAGGTCGAAACCATTCACGCATCGCGCGGTTTGCCCCCTTGTGCTGGCGCATGCCGCACCGCGCAACTCGGGCCACCGCCGCGACAGTTGCCGTCGTCCTGGCAGGCGCCGCGGCGTGTGCCGATCGGGACGCCGTGCGCGTGACGCTCATGGCGTCGAGCGCGGCGGGGATGCCGGCCCGCAGCCTCGAGGTGCGGGCCCAGGTGGCTGGCCCCGTGAACGGGCTGCGCTATCGGTGGTATGCCGGGGCGGGGCAGCTCATCCCGCAGGATACCGAGGAGCCGCTGAGCAACTTCACCTTTGCCGATGGCACCGCGCACGACCGGGTGTCGGTGGACGTGTGGCGAGGGAACGAGCGCGTGGCGCACGCCGAGTTGCCGGTGCGCCTCGACAGCCTCGACCAGAGCGCGTCCGCGGTGAAACCCGGCGACGTGAAGGCCGCCATCACGATCGTGCCGCGCTTCGACTCGGCGGGAGGGCCGTTCACGCGCGACACCATCGCGGGGCTGGTGAGCGGTGTGGCGTCTCCCGACTATCGCGTGGTGGTCTTTGCACGCGCCGATGTCTGGTACATCCAGCCGCATCCCAACACGCTGCACCCCATCGAAGCCGACGGCAGCTGGGGAACCTGGACGCACACGGGGTCGAGCTACGGCGTGCTGGTGGTGCGCACGGGCTTCGTGGCACAGCCGCGTTACGACCTTCTGCCGCCCGTTGGGGGCGAGGTGCTGGCGCGCCTGGTGGTGGAGGGGCGGCGGTAACGACGGACGCGTGCCGCGGCGCGCGCTTTCATCGACGCGGGTTTGTGTCGTAAGGAGGAGGAGGACGCGGCCACTGCCTCGCCCCTCACGTCCACGCCCCGATGGAGCCCACCATGCGCGATGCCGACAACGGTCCCGATACCATCATCCTCATCCACGGCTTCTGGGTCACCCCCCGCAGCTGGGAACACTGGATCACGCACTACGAGCAGAAGGGTTATCGGGTGCTGGCGCCCGCGTACCCGGGATTCGAGGTGGAGGTGGAGTCGCTCAACCGTGACCCGTCGCCCATCGAGCGCATCTCGGTTCCCAGGATCGTGGAGCACCTGGAGTCCATCGTGCGCGGGCTGCCCAAGCCCCCGATCCTCATCGGTCATTCGGCCGGCGGTGTCTTCGTGCAGATCCTGCTCGATCACGGCCATGGAGCCGCTGGCGTCGCGATCAACTCGGCCCCCACCGAAGGGGTCCTCGTGGCGCCACTCACGCAGTTGCGATCGGTCTTTCCCGTGCTGCGCAACCCGGCCAACCGGCATCGCGCCGTTGGCTTCACGCACGAGCAGTGGCACTACGCGTTCACCAACACCTTCAGCGAGGAAGAGTCGCGCGCGACGTATGCGCGCTACCACATCCCGGCGTCGGGTGAGATCTTCTGGGACAGCCTGCTGGCCAACCTCATTCCCGGGCCGCAGGCCGCCGCGGTGAACTACCACAACGACCAGCGCGCCCCGCTGCTCTTCATTGGCGGTAGCGAGGACCACCTGATGCCGCCCGCCGTGCAGCACTCCAACGCCAGGCACTACAAGTCCAACACGATCACCGAGGTGAAGGTGTTTGACGGGCGTGCGCACCTGATGCCGGCGCAGAAGGGGTGGGAGGAGGTCGCCGACTACGCCCTGGCCTGGGCCGAGCGTCACGCGGTCGGGGAGAAGGCGACGGCGCGCTAGCGAGCGGCGCCGAACGGGTGCATCACGTCGTGGCCGCGCGCTCCAGCGCGGCCACGAACGTTTCGGCGTCCCGCCAGTCGCCATCGAAGCGCTGGCCATTGATGAAGAAGGTCGGCGTGCCGTTCACGCCGCTGCGCACGCCGCTGGCGAAATCGGCCTCCACGCGGTCGGCATGCGCGCCGGACTCCAGGTGCCAGCGCACCGCGTCCGGGTCGGCGCCCGCTGCGGACGCGTAGGTCAGCAGGTCGTCGTCTTCCAGGGCGCGCTGGTTGCGAAAGAGCGCGTCGTGCATGCGCCAGTAGCCCTCGTCGCCCGCCAGCGCCCCGACACTTTCCGCTGCCTCGGCGGCGTGCTGCGCGCGTGGATGGATCTCCGCCAGCGGGAAGTTCCGGAAGACGAAGCGCAGGCGCTGGCCAAGCCGCGCTCGCACCGACGCGAGGACGCGGTGCGCCATGCCGCAGTACGGACACTCGAAGTCGCCGTACTCCACCAGCGTCACCGGGGCATCGACCGGGCCCGCGGTGTGATCGCGAGGGGAGACGGGAATGCGGAGCGTTGTGCTCATGCGACAGGGGCGGTGAGGTGTGTCGTGGAGGGAACAGGCATGGTCAGGTGCTCGAGTGCGTCGAGGATGCCATCGGCGCCCGGGTTGATCCCCACGGGCGAGACGTAGCTCCAGGTCACGAGGCCTGCGGCGTCGATCACGAAGAGGGCGCGCTCACTCGTCCCGTCCGCGTCGCGATAGACGCCGTAGCGTCGCGCCGTCTCGCCCTTGGGCTCGAAGTCGGCGAGCAGCGGAAAGTGCAGGTGACGTCCTTCGGCAAACGCCTGGTGGCACCAGACGCCATCGACCGAGATGCCAAGGAGCTGCGCACCGTGCCGGCGAAACTCGGGAAGGACCTGGTTGTACAGCGCCATCTGGTCGCCGCACACCGGGCTCCAGTCGGCGGGATAGAACGCGAGCACCACCGGGCGGCCGCGAAAGTCGGAGAGCGCGAGCCACTGGTCGGGCGTGGCGTGCAGCCGGAAGTCGGGCGCTACGGCGCCGATGGGGATGGGAGAAGCGACGGGCACATCCATGATGAGCGGCGCCGAAAGGGAGACGGAGCGGTGTGACCTCCTTCTCGATACGACGGCGACGCCGTGCACTGAAAGCGGCGTGCCTAACGCGTACGTCGCTCCGTGGGATGCCCCTCGATGCGGGCGCCGGCACTTTCACGCGTGGCAGGCGCCTCGTACAGGAGGGGCACCGGTTCCTTCGGCGACGCGTCGCACGCCGGTGACGCGTTGCCCGACCTCTCCCCTCGACTGCAGGTGATCCCATGTTTCGCTTCATCCGCTGCACATGCACGGCATTCCTGCTCGCCGTCACCGTCGCGGCCTGCGATGCGCCCGACAACCTCGCGTCGTTGGCGACGGTCGCGCCCGCCGAGCTGGGCACCAACGCCTCGACAGCGCTCGCGACGGGTCCGTCCATCGTCCTCGTGCATGGCGCCTTTGCCGATGCCAGCGGCTGGCAGGACCTGATCCCGCTGCTGCAGGGGCGCGGCTATCCCGTGATTGCCGTGCAGAACCAGCTCACCTCGGTTCGCGACGACATTGCGACCACGCGACGCATCGTGGACGCGCAGCCGGGCGACGTGGTGCTCGTGGGCCACTCGTATGGTGGCGTCTCGATCAGTGGCGCGGCGTCGGGGCACCCCAAGGTCAAGGCGCTGGTGTACGTGGCGGCCTACGCGCCCGATGCCGGTGAGAGCGTGAGCTCGCTGAACGCGATGTTCCCCCCGACGCCACTCGTGAGCGCCATCAAGCCTGACGTGGCGGGCTTTGCCTACATCGACGAGGAGAAGTATCGCGGCGTCTTTGCACAGGACCTCCCGCAGGCTAGGACGCGAGTGCTGGCGGTCACGCAGAAGCCGGCGAACTTCGCCACCTTGACCGATGTGCTGGGCGTGCCGGCGGCGTGGCGGACGATTCCCGCCTGGTACATCGTGGCGCAGCAGGACCGCACCATCCATCCAGATCTCGAGCGATTCCTCGCCCGGCGCATGGGAGCGACGACGCTGGAGCTCGACGCGAGCCACGTGCCGTTCATCTCGCGCCCGGCGCAGGTGGCGCAGGTGGTACTCGCGGCAGTCGCCTCGGTCGCACCCTGACGCGCCGTCCGCCTTACACCACCGGTCGCTTCTTCCCGTGTCCCGTGGCCTGCTCGTACGCGTACGCCAGCTGCAACACTCCCCAGTCATCGCGCGCCTTGCCCACGATCTGCAGCCCCACCGGCAACCCGCGCGCGCTGAAGCCGGCCGGCACCGAGATGGCCGGGCAGGCCATGAAGGTCACGTACCAGCACGAGCGCATCCAGTCGATGTAGGTGGGCATGGCCACGCCGTTCACCGCCATCGGATACTCGGTCTCGATCGGGAACGGCTCCACCTGCGTCACGGGGCAGATGAAGCCGTCGTACTTGGTGAAGAAGTGCGCCGCCTCACGGAACATGCGCTGTTGCCGGGCGAACGCGCGCGCCACGTCGGCGCCGCGCTGCCGCTCGGCCTCCGCGATTTCCCACTTCACCGTCTCCTTGAACATCGCGGGGTTCTCACGTGCCAGCCTGGCGTAGTTGGCGTGGAAGGAGAGGTGGCGCAGGGTGGGAAAGGCCTCGTCCACGCCATCGAAGGCGGGCTCCGCCTCTTCCACGATGCACCCCAGCTCCTCGAACACGCGGCGCTGCGCGTTGACCACGCGCGTGATCTCGGGTTCGAAGGGGAGGCCGCCCATGCTGGTGAACCACGCCAGGCGCAACCCCTTCAAGGAGCGCTCGAGCGGCGCACGAAAGGTGGCGGGATCGTCGGTGAGCGCGAGGGGGTCGGGGGCGTACTGACCCGTCATCGCGCTCAGGAAGAGCGCCACATCGGCGACCGTGCGCGCCATGGGCCCTTGCGTGGACAGCGGCGACCACGAGCCGTCGTCGTCAGGCACGCGCCCCGGCGACGGGCGCAGCCCCACCACGTTGTTCCACGCGGCGGGGTTGCGCAGCGAGCCGCCGGTGTCGCTCCCGCCGGCAATGGGGACGAGGGCGCAGGTGAGGGCGCACGCCGCGCCCCCGCTGGACCCCCCCACCGTGCGCGACAGGTCGTAGCCGTTGCGGGTGGGGCCAAAGACGGGGTTGAAGGTGTTGGAG
Source organism: uncultured Gemmatimonadaceae bacterium (assembly GCA_964626245.1). Taxonomy (GTDB): domain Bacteria; phylum Gemmatimonadota; class Gemmatimonadetes; order Gemmatimonadales; family Gemmatimonadaceae; genus SCN-70-22. The sequence goes on along the minus strand of CAZVDJ010000044.1, from coordinate 2,960 downwards.
CCGGCGCCGAATTCCGGGGTGTTGCTCTTGCCTAACGTGATGGCGCCGGCGGCGCGCACGCGCTGCACGATGAGCGCATCGCTGGTGGGGACGTGGTTGGCGAAGAGGGGTGAGCCGCGCGTCGTGCGGATCCCTGCCGTATCCACCAGGTCCTTGTGCGCCACGGGAAGCCCGTGCAGCACGCCCAGCGCTTCACCGCGCGCCTGTCGTTCATCGGCCTCGCGTGCCCACGCCATCGCCTTGTCGGGGACCAGGGTGACGATGGCGTTGACCGTGGGGTTCACGCGGGCGATGCGCGCCAGGTGCGCCTGCATCACCTCACGCGCCGAGACTTCCTTGCGCCGGATGCGCGCCGCGAGGTCGACGGCGGAGAGCAGGCAGAGCTCGTCGTCCGCCGCCGCGGCGGTCGGCACTGACTCGTCAGGCATCGCGGGGCTCGCCGGGGAAGCGTGGCCGGAAGGGCGCGTGAGCGCGGAGAGGTCGGTCACATGCGCAGCCATGGCCGCTGCGCCCAGCCGCCGGCCGAAGTCGCGCCGTGAGAGCGGTCTGTCACTCATCGTTCGCCCTCACGGTTGCGCGATGCGCGCGCCTACTTGGGCTGGCGTGTGGCCGAAAAGGGGAACTCGCCCATTCCCGCGGCGATGATCTTCCCATCCATGCGCTCGGCGTCCTTGAGCGCGCCGTTCCCTTCCAGGTCGAGCGCCTGGCCGCCGACGTCGAGCGAGAAGACGATCCGGAGCGAGTCGCCCTTGACCGATCCGCGCACCGGCGCCGAGCCGACCTCCGACTCGAATTTCCCGGCCACGCTGTCACCGGTTTGCGCGAGGGTGAGCGTCGACGCCATGGGACCCTGGGGGCCCTCGACCGTGACATTCCATCCACCGCTGAAATCGGCGAAGACGAGCTGAGCAGCGGCGCTCCCCGCCGAGAGGAGCAGGATGGCGGCGCCGGCGAGACGGGCGACGCGGGCGAGGCGGGGGAAGGGGCGGATGCGCATGGGCGAATACGAAGGGAGGTGGGTGACGGCTGGAACAGTGGCACGGGCGAAAGTGGGAAGCAACTCCGGGTGCGGGCGGGTCCGCCTCCGTCCCTGGGGGTCCGTCCCTGACCTCCGTCCCCAGGGTCCGTCCCTGGCCTCCGTCCCTTGCTGTCTCGCGGCGATTCCACTCAACTTGGCCCGCACGCCCCCTCCCTGCTCACCGGAGCCCCGCCATGAAGAAGATCCAGGTGCAAGGTGTCCATCACACCACGATCGTCGGCTCCACCCGCCAGAGCGCGATCGACTTCTGGGAAGGGGTACTCGGCATGCCCTTCATCTTCGAGCAGCCCAACCTGGGCAACCCGGAGGAGAGCCACCTCTACTTCGACCCCGGCGACGGGCGCCTCCTGACCGTCTTCACGAACGAGACGCGCGAGGATGCGAGGCGCAAGGCGCCGCGCGAAGTGGGGAGCGTGGACCACCTGGCCTTCAACGTGTCGCGCGCCACCTTTGCCCTGGCGCCGGAGCGGCTGCGTGAGCGCGGGATCGAGTTCTACGAGCGCGACCGCGGCTTCATGAACTCCATCTACCTGCGCGACCCGAACGGGCTGCTGGTGGAGCTGGCGTGCTACAAGTTCGAGGTGCCCGGTGGATTCCGCGCCGCCGACGTGATGATCAAGGCGCATCGCCTGCGTGTGGAACGCGGTGCGTACAACATCACCGAGGAGCACCTGGCCGATGCCATCGAGTTCCTCATTGCCTCTCGCGATCGGCTTCCGCACGACGCGCCAGCGGGAGCGGCCGTCGTTCCCGGCGACTGACGCCTCGCTTCACCACCTCCCCGGAAGGTGAGGGACCCCACATCCGTGGGGAGTGCCGGCGGACTCGACGCAGTCGTTGCATCCGATGTACGCCATGTGGAGAAGTTAGGCAGCTGGGAGCGACGCGAGGCGGAGGAAAGAAAAGGGGTGCGCGCACGCACGGCCGCATTAGCTTGTGCGCAGTGCGCGCGACGCGGCGACTCGTCAGGCACGCGGCGCGACGCGACGGTTGCCTCACTCCGTCTCCTTCGCGATGACCACACCGATCGCTTCCCCCGCGAACATCGCCACCTCCTCCGTCTCCCCTGCTTCGAGCACCCCGAGCACCCCGAGCGCCCCGAGCGCCCCGATCGTCCCGGCGGCCGACCGTCATGCCGGATGTGGCGGTGTCTTCATCGCCACCACGATCACCAGGACAGAATCGATGGTGGGGCTCACCGCCACCGTGGAGCGGCGGGTGATGCGCTGCAGCAGCTGCGAGATCGAGCGGCGCTCTCCCGATCAGGTGGAGGGCGACTACCTGGCGACCATGGCCGCCATTCGCGAGACGCACGGCCTGCTGACGCACGGCGAGATTCGCCGCATTCGCGAAGCACTTGGCGTGACGCCTGACGAGTTCGACCAACTCCTGGGGCTTCCTACCGGGATCTCCAAGGGATGGGAGACGCAGCGCCACCTGCAGAACGCCACCGCCGACGCGCGCGTCCGCGCGCTGCAGGACGTGGAGTACGCCAAGGGCGTGGCGGCCGCGGCGCGCGTCACGTTGCGTCTGACGGAGGAGGAACGTGCCGCGTTCAAGCCCCCGGCCTTCCTGCGCCGAAAGGGAGCGGCGGCGGTAAGCGCCGAGGCGACGGCGTCTGCCGCGACGGCGCCCGCCGCGACTGCGGACGCGAACGCACCATCCGAGGAGCACGAGTCGCAGGACGTCGCGGCGGACTAGCCTGCCCGTCGAAACGCACGCCGACGCGGCGGGAGAGCAATCGTCGCACTCTCCCGCACCCCCGTCCGTGCGACACCCTCGCGTTGCCATACGGACTTCACATCGGCGCTGTACGCCGGGAGCGCCCCCCGCTTGCGCCCCCCCCCCCCCCCCCCCGGGTCCGTGGCCGGCGCCCGGGCGGCCGGCGGGGGGGCGCCCCCCGCGGCGGGGGCGCGGCGCG
>CAZVDJ010000043.1:0-15069 GCA_964626245.1 uncultured Gemmatimonadaceae bacterium | reverse complement strand
CCCTGCGCTTCTGTTCACGTGGCACGAGGGGCAACTTTGGCGTGTCGAGTCAAGCGACCCGCCCCCCCTCGTGCCCCTCGTGCTCCTCGCCATCTCCCTGCTGCGCCGGCGCCTGGCGCCTGACGACTGCTGGCCCGCCGGCGACGCGGCCCTCTCAGCGCGCTGGCTGACGCTGCGCGACGGGGAGCGCGTGCGGGTGGTGGAGGGAGGAAATCCCTCGGCGCCGCTCGCCCTCTTCCTCCATGGCTGGGGGGCCTCTGCCTACTTCTACCGGATGGTCCTGCCGGCTGCTGTGGCGTGGGGCCGCCGCGTGGCGGCCATCGACCTGCGCGGTCACGGGTGGTCGGACAAGCCGCAGGACGAGGCGCACTACACGTCCGATGCCATGCGGGACCAGGTGCTCGCCGTGCTCGACGTGCTGCAGTCCGGCGTGGGGAACGGCACTCGGCCGGCGGTGGACGTGGTGGCGCATTCGTTAGGCGGCGGGGTGGCGCTCGACGTGGCGCGCGCATCGCCGGCCCGCGTGTCGTCGCTGCTGCTCCTGGCGCCCGTGGGGCTCGCGCCGCTGCGTTTCGTGCCGCTGGCACGACTGGCAACCCCGTCGCTCGCGGCGCCGCTGGTGCGCTTTGCCGTGCCGCCCTGGACGGCGCCGGTGGCGCTGCGCGCCGTGAACGGGACGTTAGGCACCTTTGCCCTGCGCGACCTGGACGAGTACTGGGCCCCCACGCGCGAGGCGGCATTCGGCGCGGCGCTGCGCGCCCTGCTGCACCGGTTCCGGCTGGAGCCGAGGGCCGACGGCGAGCTCGATGCGATCACGGCCCGCGTGCGCGTGCTGCTGGGGGGGCAGGACCTCCTGGTGCGGGCGACGGAGAGCGCGGCGCGCGCGGAGGAGCGGCGCCGGTGGGCCGCGCGCGTCTATCCGAGGGCCGGGCACGTGCTCGCGGAAGAGGTCCCCGAATTGGTCGTGAAGGAAATGCTGGACCTCTGGGAGTGACGCTCCGGCCGCCAACGGTGACGATACGGTTGCGGTCGCCGTCCGTGTCTCGCATCGTGCCGTGTCACGCATCGACCCGTGTCACGCAGACGACGGCCATTCGGGAGCGCACTCCTTGACGTCACTCGCCTCACGATCCCGGCCGGCCCTCCTCCCTGCGACGCTGGCAGGCGTGTGGCGGCCCTCGGACGCGGTCGTGCTGGTCACGACGCTGGTCTTCGCCAGTTGGGTCGTGATCGGGTGGGGCGACGACTACGCCGCGGTCATCGACCTGCTGCTGTTCGGGGTGATCAGCGGCTTCACCGTGGCGGCGCAACTGCGCGTGTCGCGACGGGCGGAGCACCCGCGCGAGCGCCTCGCCTGGCGCCTCCTGGCGGTCTCGGCGTTCTCGCGGTTCGTCTCCGGCAGCGTGTGGGGACTGATCGTCGAGCTGGGCGACTACGTGACCAACACCCCCTGGCTCGTCGCGCTCGCCTCCTGCTATCTGCTGTTTGGCATTGCCGGCCTCGTAGCCTTTCCCAGCGCCCGCTGGCTGGACCCCGACCGGATGCGCCTGCGGCTCGACGCCGCCACGGTGCTGATCGGCAGCCTGCTGGTCGTCTGGTACTTCGCCATCGGACCGTTCCTGCGGTCACCGGCACCGGCCAGCGCGGACGTCGGGGCGCAGATCTACACCATCGGGGACTCGATCACGGTGGTCCTCGCGGCGGCGCTCTACCTGCGCAGTGGCTCCGCGGCCACGCGTGTCGCGGCCGTCTTCCTGCTGCTCGCCGTGACGCTGCAGGTCATTCCCGACATCGGCTTCTGGCAACAGGGATGGGCCAGCAGTTACTCGGCCGGCGATCCGATCGCGGGGATCTGGTTCGGGGTCTGGGTGGCCAAGTGGCTGGCGGCGCGCTCGGCGGAGTACCGGCTGCTCCGTCCGCCGGCGACCATGCGGGGCGAGGAGGGGCGCTATCGCAGCGGGCTGATCCCGCACGCCTTCCTCGCCGGTGCCGTCACCTTGCTGTTGATCAAGCTCCTGACCGGTGCGCAGGAGGACCGGGGGTTGTTTGCGTTAGGCAGCGCGACGCTCGCCATGCTCCTGGTGGCGCGGCAGGGGGTGGAATTGCGCGAGCGGGACCGCCTGCACCGCGCCCTCAAGGCCGAGGAGGAGCGCACGCGCGCGCTGGTGCAGCACGCCTTCGATGCCGTGCTCATCGTGGATGCGGTGGGCAAGGTGCGATACGCCAGCCCGAGCACCGAGCGGCTGCTGGGCGCGCTGGTCGGGGAGGGGGCGGAAGAGTGGGCGTTCCTGTCGGCCGTGCACGCCGACGACCGGGCCGGGGCGCGCCACGCGCTCGAGGCGTCGGCCGCGGGGCCGCAGACGCTCACCCTCCGGGCGCAGGACCGGGAAGGGGAATGGCACGTGCTCGAGGTGACGGCGCAGGACCTGCGCGGCGATGAGCGGGTTGGAGGGTGGGTGATGAACGCCCTCGACCGCACGCGTGAGCAGCGCCTGACCGAGGACCTGCGCGGCACGGCACAGTTGGAGGCGCTGGGCGTGCTGGCCAGCGGACTGGCGCACGACCTGAACAACATCCTCACAGTGATTGCGTCGCACGTCGAACTCCTCGCCGAGGAGCACGGGCTCTCGCCGGACGCGCGGGTCGACGTGGAGGCGATTCGCGTCGCCAGCAACAAGGCACAGGCGCTGACACAGGGGCTGCTGACGCTCAGCCGTCGCAAGGGGATGGCATGGGCGGCCATCGAGCTCGACCCGATCGTGCGCGAGCGCATGGAGCGGCGGTGGGGCTCGGCTGCAACCGGGGAGTTGTCGTCGGTGAGTGCGGTGCGCGCCGACCCGGTGGCGCTGTCACGCGTGATCGACGTGGTGCTGGAGGAATCGACGCAGGGGGCGCCGCTCGTCGTGCGAGCCGTGCACACCCGACAGCGCGAGGTGGGTCCCGAGCTGGCCGGGACGCTGCACGTGGAACCGGGACGTTTCGTGGTGGTCGCCGTCGGTGACGCCGGCGAGGGCGAGCCTGTTCGCGTGGAGCCCGCGGTGTCCACCGATGATGAGTGGAACCTGGCACCCACCGACCTGGCCATGCTCATGGCGCTGGCCTCGGCGCGTGAGGTGGGAGGGACCATCGTGCGCGAGCGCGCAGGCGCAGCCGAGCGCCTGGCGATCTACCTCCCGGCCGCCGCCGCATGAGCCGCGCGACGTGGCGGGGCCGCCTCGATACGCACGAGCAGGTGGTGGCCGTGTATGCGGTCCTCTTCCTGTTGTCGCTCGCGGTGCTCCCCGTGGTCGGCGGGTGGTTGGCCCTGGTCACCAACGTCCTGTACTTCGCCATCGGCGCGGCCACGGCGTGGTCGCAGTTGCAGGTGGCGAAGCGTGCGACCGGCGAGGCCGGCGCGCGTCGCGCCTGGACCCTGCTGGCGATGTCGAGTGTGACGTTGCTCGTGTCGGGGATCATCTGGACGGGTTGGCTGGCGGTCACCGCCGCGCCGATGCCGGCCTTGCTGGAACTGCTCGTCGACTCCGGCTACACCCCGTTTGCCATCGCGGCCTTCCTGGCGTTCCCCGCGCGGGCCGGCTTCTCCCTGCGTGATCCCAAGATCCGCCTCAATGGCGCCCTGTTTCTCCTTGGCGCCGTCGCGCTGTCCTGGCACTTCGCCCTGCGCCCGCTCCTCTCCGCCGACAGCGCCACCTCCATCGTCACCCTCCTCCCGATCGTTGGGGATTGGGGGCTGACGCTGTTCGCGACGATCGCCTACCTGCGTGCGGCGAGCCCGCGCGATCGCGAGGCGATTGGCTACCTGCTGGCGGCGCACCTGCTCTACATCCTCACGGAGTACTTCTGGGAGATGTCACGCGGGCAGTATGTCCCGGGCCACTGGGTCGACGGATTCTGGTTCTTGGCCTGGCTGCTGCGCTGGATCGGATCCCGGCGCGCGTTGCGCACGCGGGGCAACGGCGAGGCGGGCGTGACGACCGATGCCGGGCTGGGACCGTCGCTCTTCGTCGCGGGATCGTACCTGCTGCTCGTCATCGCGCTGCTCGTCGAGCCGGCTGGCGGGGCGGTGGACATCGCGCTCGCGGCGGCCGCGATGACGGCCCTTCTCGTGGCGCGTCAGCGCGCCGCCCTGGCGGAAAACCTGGCGCTTGCACACGAGACGGCGTCGCTGGCGGCACGCTTCAAGGCGCTGGCGGCATCGGCCACCGACTTCGTGCTGGTGGTGGATGCGGACCATCGCGTGCGATATGCCAGTCCGTCGGTGGAGCGCGTGACAGGAGGCGAAGCCATCGCCTCGACTCCGCTCGCCGACCTGCTGCACCCGGACGATGGCACTCGCGTGGCGTCGTGGCTCGAGACGCAGGCGGGCGCTGCGGCCGGCCGCGTGACGCGGTGCCGCTTGCGCGAAGGGGCCAGCCGGTATCGTGAGGTGGAGTTCCGCGTCCAGGACCGCCGTCTCGACCCGCTGATTGCGGGCTACGTGCTGAATGGTCGCGACATCTCGGCGGAGTTGCAGCTGGAAGCGCAGCTCGGACACGCGCGCAAGCTGGTGACGCTCTCGGACATGGCCGGGCGCATCGCCCACGCCTTCAACAACACCCTGGCCGTGCTGCAGGGGCACGCCGAGCTGCTGGTGTCCGAGCTGCCGGCGGATTCGCCGGCCCGCGAGGACGTGCGCGCCATCCGGGCGGCCGCCGAGCGCGGCGCCGGGATCACGCGCCAGCTGCTGGGATTCAGCGGGCGGCACGTGATCCGCCCCGAACCGCTCGATCCCGGCGAGGTGGCGGCCGAGCTGCTTCCGTCGCTCCGCCGCCTCCTGTCGCAGCACGTCTCCATCGCGCTCGAGCGACCGTCACGCGGGCTGGTGCTGCTGGACCGCGCCCAGTTCGAGCAGGTGCTGCTCAACCTGGTGGCCAACGCGCGTGACGGCATGCCGGCGGGGGGCGCCATCCGCCTAACGGTCCGCGAGCGTGTCGCCCCGGCGCCTGGCGACGAGGCGCATCGGGCACTGGAGGTGCTGGTCGCCGATGAAGGGGTGGGGATTCCCGAGGAGCACCGGGCGCGCGTCTTCGAGCCCTTCTTCACCACCAAGCCCACTGGCCAGGGGACCGGGTTGGGGCTGGCGATGGTGGCGTCGATCGTGAAGCGCGCGGGAGGGGAGATCGAGGTGCGCAGCGAAGTGGGGAAGGGAACCACGTTCGTCATCAGCCTCCCGTGCGAGGACGTGGGGCCCGCGCGTGACGTTTCCTCCACGCCCAGTGCACCACTCAGCGCGCGCAGCGCCGGTACGGTGCTCCTCGTCGACGACGACCCGCTCGTGCGCCGCGCCTCGTCACGCATGGTGCAGCGGGCGGGCTTCACGGTGCTGGAGGCCGCGAGCGGACGGGAGGCGCTGCAGATCGCGTCGCAGCCGGATCGGGTCATCGATGTGCTCCTGACCGACCTGATGATGCCGGGAATGTCGGGGCGTGAGGTGATTGCCCGGTTTCGCGAACTGCGGCCGGGCGTGCCCGTCGTCTGCATCACCGGGTTTGCCGCCGAGCGCGAGGAGGGTGTCGCGCTGGCGCTGGAGGTGCACGCCATCGTGGCCAAGCCGTTCACGGCCGAGGCGCTGACCCAGGCGTTGTCGAGCGCCCTCGCGTCGCGAATGGTCGACCAGCGGCGGTGAGCCGATGGTGGTGCCGGCGGAGCTGCGGCGACGATGCCGGGGACGCGGGGGGAACGATCCATCGGCGGCGGGATCTTCGTGACCCTTCTGCAGCGGGACTCGCCGTGAACGCGCTCGAATGCCGGGTTGGCGCGCACATCTTCACGGCACTCCGCCACATCTCACGCACGTCCCCTATCGAGGAGACCGCGCAGGCACTCGGTGCGCCGGTCGACGAGGTGCGGGCCGCCGTGCAGGCGCTCCCCGCCTCCCCTGGCGGTCGCCCAGGCGATATGCGCCTCGCACGGGCTCACCGGCGCGACCTGGTTGCTCGAGTCGCCAGGCGAATCGGGCAGCAAGCGCTGGTTCGCGGCCTCCCCGCGTTGCAGCTTAGACGCTCCTCGTCGTCTCCAACTGTCCCGTCAACACTCATGGTCCTCTCCACGCAGGAACTCGTCGGCCTCCTGGCGCACGAAGTCAACGTGCTGCGCCACCTGATCACCAAGATGGACGATGCCTCCATCGACTATCGCCCCACCGAGGCGCAGCGGAGCTCGATCGAGCTGGTACGCTACCTGGTGGTGCAGGGCCCCTTCCTGGTGACCGCCATCAAGTCGGGCACGTTCGACGGTCCGGCGTGGGGAGCCAGGCAGGCCGACGCAGCGGCTACGGACCTTGCAGGGCTCGACAAGGCACTCGAGGCGCAGCCCGCGTGGTACGCCGAGCACGTGGGGAGCATGACCGACGACGAGATGCGCGGCGTGATCCAGCTGTTCGGGCCGCCCGCCACGCGTGGCGCGCACCTCGCGAGCATGGTGCTGGCGAACTACGCCGCGTACCGCACCCAGCTCTTCTGCTACCTCAAGCTCTGCGGCCGCACGGAGCTCACCACCTCGAACCTCTGGCGAGGGATGGACGCGCCCAAGCCAGCGTAGTCGCTGGCTCGCGCGCCGGGACGTTCCGCGGCGCGAGGTGAGTGCCGGATGTGCGCCGTCCTGAGATGGTCGATAAGCCACGTGTGATCGCGATGCCGATTCTGATCGACCATCTCTTCGTCCTGGCCGTTGTCCTCATTGCACCCGCGCACGCGCGCCGCGAAAGCGTGCGGCTGCGGCGCGAGCTGGACGAGAGTTGTGGCGGGACGAGGCGTCCTGATCGCGGCGGCCATCGCCCTCGCCATCATCGCCGTGATGGCGGCGCAGGTACGGGCGGTGCGCCGCCGCGCCGAGCTGGCGGCGCAAGCTCGCGCCGCCGCCACACTCGCCTGGCTCCTGCCCGCCTCGCCTGCGGAGCTGCGGCGCTTCTTTGCGTTAGGCTGCACGGCCGGGACGGTGGAGGAGCTGATCTACCGCGGTTACCTGATGTGGTACGTCGGGGCCTGGGCGCCCACCTGGGTGGCGATAGTGGCGACATCGGCGGCGTTCGGCGCCGCGCACCTGTACCAGGGGCCCGCCCACGCACTCAAGACGGCGCTGGTGGGGCTCGTGATGGGCTGCCTCTTCTGGCTCAGCGGCTCACTCTGGGTCCCCATGGCGTTGCACGCGGCGACCGACGTGCTGCAGGGGTGGATGATCTACATCGCCATGCGCGCGGGCGCCGGGGAAGCGGCGACAATCGCGTCATCGACGGGACCGCGCGACGACACTCCGTCAGTCGCGTGACGCAACGCGCAGCACGCCGTTAGGAAAGGACGTCGGACCCGAGGAAACGACGCGCTGCCTGCGGCACCTCGCCACGCATGCGCCGTTTCCATCGGGCGACGTCACATTCGCAGCCGCGCCGCAATCGCCCGCGTCTCGGGCGCCGGTCGGGCTCCCACCTCTCGACGCAGCAGCTCGGCCAGTGCCTCGAAGTGCGCGAGCGCCCGCGCCGGTTCGCCCCGCGCGGCCAGCGTTTCCAGGTACAACCGGTGCGCGCTCTCGCGCAGGGGCTCCCGGGCCAGCAGCGCCTCCAGCGCTGATGCGGCGTCGTCGAGCCGTCCCGTCCGGAAGGCGAGCTGTGCCAGCGCGTCCATCCCGTCCGCCCAGGCCGCCTGCACCCGATCCTGGTGTGCGATGATCCAGTCGTCGCGCACCAGGCCCTGGGCCAGCGGACCACGACACTGATCCAGGGCGCCCCGCTCCGAGGCCAGCTGCTCCGGTGTAGGGGTCGCGCGTTCGCGCAGGAGCGCGCGCAGCCGGGCGCTTGCCGCGAGCACCTCGTCCACGTCGAGCACCAGCGTGCGGCCGGGCTCCGGCGAACGATCGACGCGATAGACGTTGCGATCGAAGGCGATCCACCGGGTGGTCCCCAGCGCCCGGCGCAGGTGGTGCAGCGTGACATGGAAGACGTTGCGCACCTGCGCCGCCGACGCGTCGGGCCAGAGCGCGAGCCCCACCTCCTCCTTGGTGGCGCTTCGATGCACGAGCAGGAAGACGAGCAGCTCCAGCACCTTGCCGGCGGGGAGCGCGTCCGACGCCACGGGGACGCAGCCGTCCGTGACGGAGAATCCACCCAGGAGGGAGATCTCCAGCTGCGCTGGCCCCACGGTAGGTGCGGCTGACGGCGAGATTCCGGGGCCTGCGGGAGCGGTGGCGAGCGATGACACCACCGGGTCGCTGTCCATCAACGCAAAGGTGTCCGCGAGCGTGAGCACCTGGCCGGCACTGAAGAGCGTGGAGAACACGGCCTCGCCGAGCCGGGCGCGCAGCGCCGCGAGCGTGGCGGCGTGGCGCTGGACGTCGGGCCCGATGATCCCCGCGCCGCAGCGCTGCCGCAGCCCCTCCGCGCCCCCCATCAACCGCGCGGCCACGGCAAGTCGCTCGTCGGCCAGGCGCGCGTCTCCGCCAGCTGCAGCCTGTGCCAGCAGCACCACGGCGATCGCATCCAGTGACCGCGAGACGAACCAGGCATCGGGCTCGGCGCGCAGCACGGTGACGCTCTCCCGGGCGAGCGCTCCGGCCTGCGGCAGCTCGCCCTGCGCCAGGGCGTTGATCGCCATCCCCTCCAGGGCGAGTGAGAGAAACCAGTGCTCTCCCATGGCGCGCAGGGGTGTGACCGATGCGTCGTAGTCCGCCTGCGCGGCCGCCAGGTCGCCAAGCAGGTGATGCACCAGGGCGCGCCGCATCATCATGACCGCCAGCAGCCACCGGTCGCCGGAACCCTCGGCGGTGGCGATGCACAGGTCCATGGTGGCGAGCGACCGCCGCGCCTCGCCGCGCATGGCGTAGGCGAGGCCGGTGAGCTGATAGCAGAGGGTGCGACCGCGCGCGGCGGTGAGACGTTGCTCCTGCGAGAGGTCTGCGGCATCGATGCTGTCCCACAGCGCCAGCTCGCGCGCGCCGATGGCAAGCATGGCGTCCGTGTCGCCCGCAAAGTAGGAGAGCCCGATCATCGGGTACATCATGCGCCCCAGTGCGACGCGCTCATCGATGGGGCGCTCGCCGTCTGCAATTCCCTGCGCGTCGGCGGCGGCGAGTGTTGCCCGCAGGAGCGCCCTCGCCTCGCCCCACGGGTGGGCAGAGATCCAGTACCACCCCAGCGCGCCAGCAATGCGGAATGCCACGACGGGATCGCCCCCCGGGGCAGTGGCCCAGTGGAGCGCCGATCGAATCTCCTCCACCGAACGCCGCAACCGTGCGACGGTGCGCCCCCTGGCGGGGCTGAAGGTGAGTGGCTCCACGCGCTCCGCGACAGCGGCGACCCAGCGCGCATGACGCTCGCGCACCTGCCGCTCGTGCGGCGTCTCGCGCAGCATGGCGCTGCCGTATTGCCGCACCGTCTCCAGCAAACGGTAGGTTGCCTCCCCCTCTTCCTCGCGCACCTCCATGAGGGAGAGCTCGACCAGTCGGCCGAGCGACGGGAGGATATCCACGCGCGGTTCACCCGGGCCCGGCGACGGCGCGCAGACCGCCTCCACATCCTCCAGCGCGAACGAGCCGCGAAAGACGCTCAACCGGCGCAACAGCGCACGTTCCTGCTCGTCGAGCAGTTCGTAGCTCCAGTCGAGCACCGCGCGCAGCGTGCGGTGGCGGGGGAGCGCAGTGCGCCGCCCGCGCGCCAGGAGCGAGAGCGCGTCATCCAACCGCCCCTCGAGCCCCTCGATCCCGAGCACCGGGACGACGGCGGCGGCCAGCTCCAGGGCGAGCGGCAGCCCGTCCAGCCGCGCGCATATCCTCCCCACCGAGGCGGCGTTGGCGTTGGTGAGCGCAAACGCCGGCGTGGCCGCGCGCGCTCGATCGACAAACAGCCGAATGGCGTCGTACCCCATCGCGGCGGCGGCGTCGAGCGGCGCGAACTCGTCGCCTGGCTCCCAGCGAGCGAGCCCGGGCATCTGCCAGGCCACCTCGCCGTCGATGGCCAGTGCCTCGCGACTGGTGGCCACGATGGTGAGATGCGGGGCGCCACGCAGCAGCGCCTCTGCGAGCACCGCCGCATTGTGGACCACGTGCTCGCAGTTGTCCAACACCAGCAGGGTGCGCTGGGAGCGGAGCGCATCGACGATAGCGTCGACGACCGGCTTGCCCGACGAGGGGGTGATGTCGAGCAGCCCCGCGAGCGTGCTGTCGATGTCGGCCCCGCTGCTGACCGGCGCCAGCTCCACCCAGATCACACCGTCGGGATAGGGAGCGGCGGCCGCGGCGCCCTGTGAATCGCGCACGATGCTCGCGGCCACCTCGCGCACGAGCCGCGTCTTTCCGGCTCCTCCAGCGCCCACCACCGTGACGAGCCGCGACCAACCGAGGGTTTCCCGGAGCGCGGCGGCCTCCGCGGTGCGCCCCACGAACGAGGAGAGGGCGGCGGGGACGTTGTGCTTCAGGGATTGCGGCGGGTCGTCGAGGCGTTCGGCCAGCTCGCTCGGCGGCATGAAGCTCATCTGTAGAGGCGCCGGATTAAGCACCGGGGAGACCCGCGAATCAAGGGGTTAAGCACCCCCCGGTAACCTCTCCTGCGTGCTGGCACCCCTGCTGGGAGCCGGCACCGGCGGCGCCGCTGCGCGCACCGTCGCGACCAGGACTCTCTCCCCCTCTTGTCATATGTCGACCCTTCTCCTTTTCGGCCCGCGCCCGCTCCTGCGGCGCATGGTGTCGTGGTTCGCCAACATCGGCCTGACGGCCTTCCTGCTGGCCTGCGGTGACTCCGGCTCGCCGCCTCCCTCCGGTCCGGGGCGCATTCCGGTGGCGGCGGTCCGCATCGCTCCCGTGCCGAACGACCTGCTGGTCGGCACCCAGCATGCGCTCGAGGCGTCGCCGTTGTCGGCGGCGGGTGCCGTGCTCGAAGACCGGCTGGTGACCTGGGCAAGTGAGAACGAGACGGTGGCGACGGTGAGCGCCGCGGGTGTCGTGACCGCTCGCGCCGCCGGCGTTGCCGGCATCAGCGCGTCGAGCGAGGGCAAATCCACGCGAATCGAGGTGCGTATCGTGACGCCACATCCCGTCCCCGTCCTTGCCGTGCTGACACCCTCCACCATCGTCGCGGGGAGCGCGGGACCGCTCGTCGTCGACGTGACCGGGGAGGGATTCGCCGACGCGACGCGCCTGCGCCTGGACGGCGTGGACGTGGCGACGCAGCGGCTGGATGCCACCACGCTCCGCATGCAGCTGACGACCGCGGACATGGCGGCGGCATCCACGATCTCCGTGACGGCGGTGACGCCTGCACCTGGCGGCGGCGTGTCGAATGCGCTGGCGCTCCGGATCGAGGAGGTCCCGGCGCCGACGATTGCCGCGCTCAACCCGCGGCAGATCACCGCCGGGTGGGCCGGGAGCTTCACCCTGGCCGTGACGGGGAGCGGCTTCACGGCGCGATCCACCGTGTGGTGGGACGGGGCGGCTCGCGCCACGCGCTACATCGACGACGCGACGCTGCACATCACGATCGATCCGCAGGACGTGCGGGTGGCGCGCACGGTGACGGTTGCCGTGGAGACCCCCGCGCCGGGTGGCGGACGCGCCGAGGCGACCTTCGCCGTGAACGCCGTCCCCGTGGCGCGCGTGACGGTGCAGTCGCCGTGGGGGCTGGCCTGGACGTGGCGTAACCACGGCTTGCCGCTGACGGCAGTGGCCGAGGACCACCTGGGGCGCGAACTCACCGACCGGCGCGCTCGCTGGAACGTGGCCAACCCGCTGGTGGCGATGACCGTGACCGTCAGCGACCGCGAGGTGCGGGTGTACGGAACCGCTGCCGGCGAGACCGACGTCGAGGCGGATGTGGACGGGGTGCGCGCCTCGCGGACGGTGCGCGTGCACGAGATGCCGGCCTTCGACCTGGTGTACGAAGCGGGCGAGGGCGACGACCGGCACCTGATGATCTGGGACGTGGTCTCGGCGAATGCGCCGCGCCGCCTCCCCACGACGATGGTGGCATTCTCGCCGTCGCCGTCGCCTAACGGGCGAGAGGTGGCCTTTGCCGGAGTGGAGAAGGGCCTTGGTCCGGCGGCGAACGCGGAGCTGTACATCGCCACGCGCGACGGGACCACGCGCCGCGTGGCCGCGAGTGCAGGGTACGACGGGGATCCGGCGTGGTCGCCGGACGGGACTCGGCTGGCGTTCACGAGCAGCCGCGCCAACGGGGCGCTCGACATCTTCGTGCTCGAGCTGGCGACCGGCGCCCTCCGGCAACTCACGCAAGCCGACCCGGCGGCTGGCACCCCGGGGTCGGGCAATGCCGCGCGTTCACCCACCTGGTCGCCCGATGGGACGCAGATCGCCTACTCGGTGCAAGCCGGCGGGGAGTCGCAGCTGTGGGTCATGTCGTCCACCGGGGCGGGGAAGCGGCAGCTCACCAGCGGCGCCGAGGCCAACGACCACGAGCCGGCGTGGTCACCGGACGGCTCGGTGATCGCCTTCGCGCGGCTCTTTCGCCAGCCGCAACAGTCGCTCGTGATGACGGTGCGTCCCGACGGGACCGGACTCACCAACATCGGGGGGCGCGGCGTCTTCGTCACGGCGACGCCGGCGTACTCGCCTGACGGGCAGTGGCTCACCACGGCCCAGACTCGCGGGAGCGGCGCGGGGGCGCTGTATGCCTTCTCGATCGCCCACAACGCCGGACCGCGCATCGTGATGCCCGAGGCGCTGGGCGGCGGCCGTCACGCACGCTGGATGCGGCGGCCATGAGCGGGGAGCGTACCCTCGGGCTGGCGCGGCGGGAAACCGCCGCGCCAGCGGGGCGCGCCTGGCGCGCGATGTCCGGCACGATGGGGACCCTGTGTGTGCTGGTGGCGGCGTACGCCCTGTTGCTGCTGGCGGTGCCCGCGCTGCGTCCCCCGTTGATGCAGCAGCGGTTCGCGGAGTATCCGTGGTCGACGGCGTTGCATCTCGCGGCGGGGTCGCTGGTGATCCTGCTGGCCCCCGTGCAATGGAGCGCGCGGGTGCGCAGCCGCTACGCGGCACTTCATCGCTGGTCCGGGCGGGTGTATGCGCTGGGCGTCCTGCTGGCGGGGCTGGCCGGGCTGTCGCTGGCAACCATCTCGCAGGGAGGGGTGCCGGCGCACCTGGGGTTCGGGTTGCTGTCGATGCTCTGGATGGCGACGACTGCAGTGGGGGTGCAGCGAATCCTGGCGGGCGACCAGGAAGGGCATCGGCGATGGATGGTGCGAAGCATCGCACTCACCCTCGCTGCGGTGACGCTTCGGATCTACATCCCGCTGGGCGTCGTGCTGGGGTTGCCGGTGGAGCCGTCGTACCAGGTGATCGCGTGGCTGTGTTGGGTGCCAAACCTGGTGGTGGCGGAGTGGCGGCTGCGGCGCGGGCGATCGGCGGAGCGCGCCGGTCGCTTCGCCGCTCGCGCCCTCGTTGCCCCGTGAGCCCGGTCGCCGGGCGTGTGCACGCTCGGCGACCGGCCACGGTCATCGTGCAGGATCGAACGGGTTGGGGGCGCTCGCGCTGTAGTTCGGGTCCATCAGCTCGGCCAGGAACTCTGCGGTGGCGGGTGCCAACGTGACGCCGAGCATCCCGTGCCCCGTCGCGACGAAGACGTTGCGAAAGCCCGGCAGGCGGCCGATCAGCGGGAGGCCGTCGGGGGTGATGGGGCGTGCGCCCACCCAACGTTCGCCGCGGCTCCAGTCGGGCGCTGCCGTGAAGTAGCGCTCGGCGCTTCGCTGCAGCGCGTGGATGCGACGGTGGTCCAGGCGCGTGTTGAGGCCGGACAGCTCCATGGTGCCGGCAATGCGCAACGCCCCGTCGAACGGCGATACCGCCACCTTCGCTTCGGGAAGGTAGAGTGCGCGCCGCAACGAAGGCATGGCAGCGGGCACGGTGATGCTGCATCCCTTGCCGGCCTGCACGGGAAGCGGCGTGCCGAGCGACGCCGCGAGCCGACCGCTCCACGCGCCGGCCGCAAGGACGAAGAGATCGCCCCGCACGTCGCCGTTTGACGCGTTCAGGCCGTTGAGAATTCCGGACGATGCAGGTCCTCCGAGCACTGTCACCCCGGAACGCAGCTCGACGCCGAGTTCCGGCAGCCGTTGCACGAGCCCCTGGATGAGCGACTCCGGCCGCACGTGCCGTTCACCCTCGACCACGAATCCGCCCGTGACCGCCTCGCCCAGGTCGGGCTCCAGCGCTCGTAGTTGGCGACCGTCCATCGGCGCGGGGGCGCGATAGCCGAGAGCGGCCAGCGCGGCCACGTCGCGCGCCGACCGCTCGATGAGTCGCGGGTCGCGAAAGGCCCAGAGCATCCCCGCGCGGTGCATCTCGAAGTTGATGCCGTCGGCCGCCCACGCATCGAAGGCCTGCATCGTGTGCGCGTTGAGGGCGGCGAGTGCATCCACGCCGCGCGAGAAGTCGCGTGCGTTGCAGTGGCGCCAGAAGCGCCAGAGCCAGGGCGCCAGCCGCGGCATGGCCCGCACGTCGATGTGCAGAGGGCTGTTGGGGTGCAGCGTGGACGCGAGCGATGCCAGGCCCAGGTCGGGAGACGGAAGCGGGGCGGAGAGCGACGGGCAGATCCAGCCGGCGTTCGAACGGGAACACCCCATTCCCGGTTCATCGCGATCGACGACGATGACCTCGTGCGAACGGCGGCGCAGGGCATAGGCCGCGGCAAGCCCGATCACGCCTGCTCCCACGATCACGACACGACTCATGGACGCGCGCCGAGCCGGTGAGGGGGAGTACACCGCGCCGACGCCGCGCAGGCGTGGTGAATGTCGTGCATCTGGCGACGGTACGGCGTCTCACCCCGGCCGTCCAGACCGAAGTCGTCGTGGCGCGGCGTCCGCTAGCGGCAACTGGCGATGGTCCTTTAGCTTGAGCCATCGACATGCCCAAATCCGACAAGCCCCGCACCACACGCCCCCGCGCGCGCTCCGCCCGTCGCGACGCCACGTCCAACGCGCCAGCGGAAACGGCGCCCGGCGCGACCCCCGTACTGTCCTCGGAGGTCCTCCCCGAGGAGACGCCCGAGGCGCTGGCCGAGGCGCAGCAGGTCGAGGCGATGCCGAACTC
>CAZVDJ010000042.1:0-15150 GCA_964626245.1 uncultured Gemmatimonadaceae bacterium | reverse complement strand
GCCCTCGACCTTGTCGGGCGTGGCCGCAAACTCCCGTCGTGCGTCCGCGCCAGACCCGTATGCGACGTCGAGGTTGTCGCGGAAGGCACGGAGGCGCTTGATGGACTCGTCGAGCTGGTCGCTCCCGGTGATCGGCTTGAGAAATGCGGCCGCGAGGGTCCGTGGCTGCTGCGTGCCGCACTCACACATCCCGAACGACGCACGCGCGCGCGAGGCGAAACTCGCCTGCTTGCCGCGCGGCGACACGAGACACGCCGCCTCGATGAGCGCCGCCACGGCGTCCTGCGCCAGGGCGGTATCGCCGGCCAGATTCTTCACCAACAGGTCGCGGTCAATGCAGGCGTAGAGGTAGAAGACGCCGGCACCGTACTCCTGCACGCCGATGAAGGACGTGCCGGCATCCTCGCGGTCGGCGGGATCCTTGAGGTCATCGACCGCGACATAGTAGTCGTCCTCGACGGCCACGGCATGCGTCGTCATGGCGTGCGCGACCTGGATGGCGGCTTCTCGGTTAAAAGAGGGCGAGTCGGCGAGCATGCGGCCAAACATCGCGATGTCGGCGGCGCCATCCGCCTGCTGGAGCAGCGTTTCTTGATTAGGCTCGATGGCCTCGCCCTCTAGTGCCTTGTCTGCCATGGCGAGTGCGCGACCGCGTTCCTCGGGACTGACGAACGCCAGCTGTTTGATGAACGTGTGGTCCCGCCCGTCCTTGTCTTCGAGTTTTCCGAAGACACCCGCGATCTGACGGGCAACGCTCTCCGCGCGCCCGGCATCCATGCCCTTCTCGACGAGGTAGTCGTAGACCTCTCGCCCGAGACGTTGGGTGCGCTTGCCGACTCGACCCGAGAGGTGCGTTTCGAACACGCTCGAGGTGCGCCACGCTCGCTTCAGGCTCTGCGAAGAGACGCGAAGTCGCTGCGAACCGCCGAACATCACCGTCTTGGGACGTCCGGAGTCGTCTCGATTGAGGTTCGCCGCCGGGTAGGCGGTCAACGCATGAAACTGGAGGAACCTGGTCATTCGGTGATCTCCTCTCCGGAATCCTGTTGGGTTGGTGCGGCGACCCCCGCCGCGTAGTACTCGAATGCCCAGCGCTCGCGCGTGCGATCGTTCCACCACCACACGTCCTGCGCGAGGCGCGCGATGTTGGCGCGACCGTCCACTTGCGCGAGCAGGCGGATGAGGATGGTCAACAACTCTTCACCGGGGGGCGCGAGCAGCAGTCGCTTGAAACGCGTTTCCGAAAGCAGGGGACGATTGCCGTCATCCCCGGAGTCTCGATCGCCCGGGAAGTGCGAATACCCGGCGACGCGCATGATCGGCTCCGGCGCGTCGGAGGAGATGTGGGCGAGAATCCGGGCCAGACCGAGCGCTCGCTCGAACCGGTTGTCGAGAGCGTCGCGCTCGACGCGAATTCCACCCAACCGCCTTGCCAAGCCGATGGCAGGCGCGATGGTCAATGCTTCGGCCACCGACCGGCAGCGACGCAGGCGGGCGCGCACGGCTGGGTCGCCAGACATAGGATCGCAGTACTCGGCCCACCACTCCCTGCAACGCTCGCCGATCGTGGCGGACATCGCTGTTGCGCTGGTCATGATGCCTTCGCTCCAGTGCGGGTGCGCGGTTTCCTGCTGCTGCCTGTCGACTTGGCCGTTGATGACATGTTCTCGGGTACCGGCAGACGCAGTTCATCGAAGAGCTTCTTGCCCATCTTGCCGTGCCCTCGCAGGGCTGATCGCAGGTCGTGACGGGCTGCGACTGCCCGCCGCACGTGCGCCGAGAGCAGCTGCACCGTATCGACGTTCTCGTCGAAGCCGGCGAGAGCCATCGCTTCGAGGTGGCCGCGAAACGCGGCACAGGCAGCATCGGCCGCTGCGGCGTCGACGCCGTTCTTCGCGATGGCGCGCATCACGTCATAGAACTGCTGCTCCATCGCGGCCCACAGCGCCGCCTTGACGGGGCCGCGGTCACCCGGCGCGTCCTTCGGGTTGGGAAAGAGGGCGTGCTCGACGGCACTTGCCAGCAGCCCGCAGGCGAGTTGCGTGCCGCCCACGAGCCGAGTTGCGGTGTCGCGCATCAGATGGAGAGTGTCTTCGTCGTCAGTTGCAATGAAGGGGACTGTTGCCTCCACCCAGTCTCGCGCCTTCATGTTGTCCATGTCGTAGCCGAACGCACACAGCCGCAAGAGCCGACTGCCAGCATGGCGCGCCCGCCGATCGCGAAAGTGCGATACCGTCTGTGCTGGCCTGCGATCCGTCGTCGTCGCGTCCGCCAGCGTGAGACCAAGCCAGTCCTTCCACGCGACGCCCCCTGGTTGCCCGTGCACCGGCAGCCAACCCTGGCCCTTGTTGGAGCGGTAGTACGGTGAGAGCGGGTGTGCCCACGAGTCATACTTCGCTCCATATGGCCGCATGCGAAACGAGTTGGCGCACAGCTCGCTCGTGAAGCCTGCAATATCGCAGACTCCTGCCGCATGGAATGACAAGCGAACGCGGCGAGGAACTCCGAAGTAGCACTGCATCGGATGCGCATCCGCCGTTGTGACACTGGCGCCGCGTTCGGAGGTCTTTGGGGCGGCCAGCCAGGGGAAGAGATCGGATGGCTTCCAGGGATCGCGCGCTACAGCACGCTGGCACCACTGCTCCTCAGTCTCCGCATTCGCCCAAACGACATCCCACAGCGACATGGGCGCCCCCGCCAGGGGTGAACGCGCGGGAAGCACGAGCGTCGTCAGCGGCCCTCCGCCCCTGAGCGACGTAAGGTTCCCGCGCCCGCCTGCCGGCGAATACGTCTGCAGCGTGAAAAGTGCCATTGCCGCTGCCGGCGCACCCATCACGCGCACCCGCTCACGTTTCACGAAGAAATCCTTGTTCAACTCGACGCTCTGCTCCCCTGGCGCATCGATGAGAAGTCGCTCGATGGGGAGCGGCTCCGCCTTGTCGAAGTCCTCCACGCGGAGATCCTGCATGAACCGCGGCCCGTCCCCATTGAGATAGAACGCCGGCGGCAGCGCCATCAATCGCTCGCGAACATGCTCTGGCGTCGGCGGTCTCTTCCACCTTTCCTGCCACTCCTCCTCGTCCTCGGCGTGCATCGCCACTGACAGCAGCCCGATGAGGAACTCGTGCAGCGCGCCGTTGAAGTCCGGACGCGGCGCCGCAAGCGCGACGATGGGATCGTCGTGCAACCGGTCCGTGAGTAGCCACGGCGCCCTCCATTCCACCACGCCGCTTCGGCGCCGGAAGGGAATCCACGGCTCCTCCCGCAAGTCGTACAGCCGTTCCGTCACGTCAACCTCCCGCGAGACTGCTGCCTTTGACGCGTATCACGATCCATGATGCCGCCCCCCTCTGACAATGCCCTCTCCGTCGGCCGCAGTGTCCTCACGCCTTCGTGACCACGAGCCCCTCCCTCGCCGTGTAGGTCACGTGCAGCATACCACGGTCGGTCATCACGCCTCCCTCCCACATCCCGTCCTCACCTGACCGCTGATCGAGCACGACGACCACGCGGTCCTGCTCGAACTGATTCCACCCTGACTTGAGCGCCGCCACCGCCCGTCGATCGCGCTCGACGGGTGACGCCGACTGCGGAAGCCGCGTGGAATACACGCGCACCTCGGACAGCAGCCATCGCTTCCATTCGATGTCCGCCTCGCCCCACCACGGTTCCAGCGAGCCATCCGACCTGCGCCGTGCCAATCGAACGGTCGTCTGCGCATCGCCCAGACGTGTGGGGGCCTTGAGGTCGTTCATCCACTGCACGGCTGCGCCGTGGTACCCTTCGTCCACCTTCAGACAGACGTAGTTGGCGACCGACGTGTTGGCGTTATCCGCGCCCGCCGACTTGTCGGCACGTTCCATCAGCGATGCCGGGCACTCGTCCGAGCCGTACACCGCTTCGATCAGGGCTCGGCTGCGAGTGGGCACGTCGAACTGCCCCTCCATCGCGATCGTTCGCGCCGTTCGCCACAACACACCGGGATGCGAGTACACGAATCTCGTCCCGGGCAGGTGTGCCCCTTCCCAGTTTGGGTCGACTGGCTCCGACGGGTCGGGCGAGAGTACCACGAGTTCCTCCACGACCGAACCGGGACGCTCCCGATTTCGCTCCCGGTGGCGCCAGAGACGCCCGGCTCGCTGCAGAAGGAGGTCGATTGGCGCCAGGTCGCTCACCATGACGTCGAAGTCGATGTCGAGCGACTGCTCGATCACCTGCGTCGCCACGACGACGCGACCGCTTCGCTCGGGAGGCTTCGAGTCCTTGCCGAAACGCGCCATGATGTCGCGCTCACGCGCCTGACGGTCCCCCTGCGCGAATCGCGCGTGGAACACCTCGCACGACACGTCGCGCTCACGCAGCAACCGTGCTGAGTCGATGCACGAGGTCACCGTATTGCGAATCCACGCAACGGCGGCACCGGCGCGAGCGGCGGTCTCGATAGATGCGATGACAGCGTCCAGGTCGTGCACCATGCGCACGGGCAGTCGTCGCGCCGACCACGGCGCGGGTCCCACGGCGTGTTCCGCATCCGTGGCGCCGTCAGAGGCAACCAGCGTCGCGAGTGGATACGGCACTTCCGCAGGCTCGACCGGCGGCAGTGTCGCGTTCGCCTCATCATCGTCGTTGAAGAGGCCTCGACGACGAGTGGGTGCATCGACCTTCCACAGCGCTCGCAGCTCCTGCCGACGACAATGGTCGAGCGTGGCCGACAGCACGATGGCGTGTCCACCGAGCGCCGCCTGAAACCGTAGCAGCTGGCGCAGCTCCTCGGACGTGTACGCGTCATACGCGTGCGCCTCGTCGACCACCAGCACCTTCTCGGCCAGGCCGGCGAGCCGAATGGTGTTGAAGCGACTGGGAAGGGCGCCAAGCAGCGCCTGGTCGATGGTCCCGACGCCGACATCGGCAAGAAAGGCGGCGCGGCGGTCATCGGCGAGCCATGCGGCACACCATGCGCTCGAGGACAGGTCGTCCGGGCTTCCATCGGGTTCGCTCGGCGTGGGACCCGGGTCACCGAGGCCGCCGAGGACCGAGGCCGTGAACTCGGGGTGCAACGCCGACTGCGCGTGCGCCAGCACCAGCGAGGGTCGGCTACCCGGTACGTCATCGTACAGTTTGCCGACGGCGTTCGCCTGACGTGAGTACATCGCGTTGGCCGTGGCCTGCGTCGGCATCGCCCAGTACGCGCCGCTCGCCCGGCCAGCGGCCAGCAACCGGTGCACGAGCACCTGTGCTGCCTCGGTCTTCCCCGCACCAGTTGCGTCCTCGATGATGACGAGGAGTGGGCCGTCGGGTAGCTCCACTGATGAGGCCCACTGTTGCAGTGGAGTCGGGTCATCCCTCCCCGTCAGTTCCCGGAAGGCCCGGTGTACTGCGGCGCGCGGTGTCCGAAGCCCTGCCCCCTTCACCGCCCGCTCGGCTCGTTCCTGCGCATGCGCCCAGTAGTCGCTCGACGAATGGCGCGGCGACTCGTAGGGGAACCATCGCTGCGTCGAACCGACCCAGTCACAGAGGGAGAGGATGCCGGAGAACCACCAACTGAAGCGACGCAGCTGTCGGTCCCGGGGGAGCGGCGCTTGCACTGTAGCGGGAAGTACGGCGTTCACCAGGTCGATCGCGCATGCCGTGGCGGCTTCGACCGAGGACATCTCGAAGAAGCTCTTCAGCGCACCCTCGTGCTCCCTGGCGGGACTCCCGTGGTGCCCGAACACCCCCGGCATCAGCGACGCAAATGCGTGTTCGTCGGCTCCGTCCCAGATGCGCTGCGACAACCTGCTCGCCAGCGCCCGCTCCCACAGCAGCAGTCCGTCGCGCGTGTGCGGCGACGGCCCAGCGCTGGTTCGACCGAGCTCCAGAAGCGGCGCTGGAATCAGCGCCGGCACCTTCACCTGAAACGCATTCCCGTACTTCCCGAGGTCGTGCAGCGAAGCGAGCACCGTACACAGCGCGATCGCCTCGTCGGCCGGAACCTGCAACAGGCGACTCGCCCGGCGCGCCGCAGCGGGTCGCGACTCGAGTAGCTCACGAACGACCGCCGCGACGTCGAGCGAGTGGTAGGCGATCGGATGGAAGGCCGGCGACCCGGCGTCCGCGGGCTGCGCCTTCCCCCACCACCGCAGATACTCCGGCACGCCCCCTCCCCCCATCCTCTCCCTCCACGCTGGCGCCTGTGTCGAGGTTCACGTCACCCGGCCGAGCCCTCCGTCGCCGCCCATCCGTGGCGGTTCGGCGCGCTCCGGTCGCCAACTTGACCCCGGAACGCCGGTTCGGCAACGCACACGGGGCGACCTACCATGCGTGGCGTACGGCTCGTCGGGCGACGCATGACCGGAGCCGCACTGCTACGCTCCATCCTTGCCGATCCGCGCATGTCCAGTACCTTGCGACTGCCCCTCGCATGGAGGCGCCTCGTGCGTGTCTATACTGCCGTCATCGAACGCGATACTGACACCGACCTGTACGTCGGTCACGTTCCGGGATTCCCGGGCGCGCACAGCCAGGGCGCCACGCTCGACGAACTGAACGCCAATCTGCGCGAGGTCATTGCCATGTTGCTCGAAGATGGAGAGCCGCATCTCGACACCGAGTACGTCGGCACACAGACCGTCGTTTTGAGTTGATGGCACTCGCCCGTGGGCTCCATTCCGGTCCTCCGCCCCCGACAAGTCATCGCGCGCCTTGAAGCGCTGGGATTCACCGAGGTCAGGCAGCGCGGCTCACACAAGCAGTTCCGGCATCCCGATGGTCGGGTGACAACGGTCCCCGTACACGGCGGACGTGACCTCTCGCCAGTACTTCTCCGTCACATCTGCCGTGAGATTCGCGTGCCGGTGGAAGAGTTCGTGGCGGGGAACTGACCGCGAAGCGAATCGGCATTGGCGGCCGCGGATGCGCCCGCGCCGCCCAGGACAGCCGTGCCGGTGACAGGTGAACCACCTCGAGCGTAGCAAGCGGTCTCGGGAACGGCTCCGGCGACAAGCGCCACTCCAAGAGACGGTCACGGTCGTTGAGCACGAGCCTCAGAGCGACCGAGGTATCGGCCTATGCCATTCTCGCTCCGACTGCCGCATCGCACTCACCTCCGCGAGATGATCGACTGCTCGCTGCGGCGGCTTCGGCAGCCGAAGGTCGTGCAACGCACGCAGCGGACTCCTCGCGAGACCAATCTCGTCATGATTCGGCGTGTGGCAATCCCTGTTCCCGGCGCACTGGCGTCCACTCCGACAACGTCCTACCGCATCGCCACCCCCCGCCGCACCGCCCGCCCCGGCTTCGCCTCCCGCACCAACTCCCCGCTGCGAATCACCGGCACCCCGTTCACCACCACGTGCCGCATCCCTACGCTCCGCGCGTTAGGCGCCGAGTAGGTCGCCTTGTCGCTCACCACCTCCGGGTCGAAGACCACGAGGTCGGCATCCATCCCCACCTGCAGCCGTCCCTTCCGCCTCATATGGGGGACGCTCTCCTCCAGGATCTGCGCGGGGACCAGCGTCAGGCGCCGAACGCCCTCGATCAGCGTGACCTTCTTCCGTTCGCGCACGTAGTCGCGCAGGAACTTCGTGAACGTCCCCGCGCTGCGCGGGTGCGCGAACGCGCCGGCCGGCAGCGGCCAGACGTCCTCGGTGATCGTGCGTCCGTTCACCGTCCACGGCATGGCGTCGGAGGCAATCGCCCCACCGGGAAAGAGCACCGCCTGGTCCAGGTACCCCTGGTCGGCGGGATTCCGCTCCGGCCGCATGAAGTGCGACACGATCCACGTTCCCGGCGCCTTGGCCTGCGCCTCCGCGAGCGTGGAATCGTTGAACGGCACGCCGTTCACCTCCAGGTCGCTGGTGCTCGCCCCACCCCAGCGTTCCCGCCAGTTGCCACGGAAGATCTCCGCCCCAACCACGGTGCTGCCGGCGGCATAGGGGTAGGCTTCGGTGGTGATCCTGAGCCCGCGCTGTTGCGCCCCGCGAATGAGCTCGGCGATGGCGGGGATGTCGCGGGTGCTCATGCTGTTGAGGTGACTGATGTGCATGTGGGCCCCGGTGCTCGCGGCCAGCGCGATCAGTTCCTCGAACGCCTCGAAGCTCGACTGCGGCTCGATGACCGAGAGAAAGCGGATGTGCGTGAAGGTGGGAACGCCGTGCTTCCTGGCGAGTTGTGCAACGGCGTAGTACTCCTTGCGCCCGTAGCCCGGGGCGTAGCCGGCCAGCACGCCGATGCCTAACGCGCCCTCCTTGAGTCCCTGCTCCACGCGCGCCACGATGCGGGCGGTCTCCTCGGCGCTGGCCAGCGTGTACTGCCATCCCTTCCGTTTCTGCGCTTCCTGGAAGTAGGAGAGGGAGCCGTCGGGCTCCATCCCCTCCTTTTCCGCGATGCGGCCGAAGAGCCAGGCGGCGGAGAAGCCGTAGTTGATGGGGCGCCCCTCGCGCGCGGCCTGCTCGTAGGCGAGCCCCACTGGGAGCGTGCCGGCCTCCAGCTCGAGCGCCGTGGTGACGCCATCGAAGGCCTGCATGCGGGCGGCGGGGATGTTCTGCCCGTGGGCGTGCAGGTCGATGAAGCCGGGGGCCACGACGTGGCCTCGGGCGTCGAGCGTGTCGCGTCCCCGCAGCGGCGTGCGGGAGATGGCAGCGATGCGGTCGCCGCGAATGCCTACCCATCTCGGCGCGTCGAGCCCGGTCTGCGGGTCCAGGGCGCGGCCGTTGGCGATCACCAGGTCGAAGGGGGTGGGGCGCTGTGCCCAGGTGGGGTGGCTGGCGATGACTAGCGAGAGCGTCGCCACGACGATCATGAGCGAGGTGCGTGGGCCCGAACGCAGACGGCGGTGCATGCGTGGACGAGGAAGGCGGTGGTCGACCAGCGGCGCCGCTGGTCGCGCGGCGGCGCGATGTGGTGGTTGCTTCATCAATCGCGGACTGGCGGAACCTGCACCGCGTGCCACATGTGCGTGAGATTCAGCGCGCCGGCCCAGTGGGTGATGTACACCCGATCGACCGCGTCACCACCAACACGCAGTAGCAGGCGCACGTCTTCGAGCTGCCGTGCGGACCCGCCGAGCGACGCCCACTCGAGTTTCGCCAGGATCAGGTCCTCGGTGCTCGCGATGGCGATGGGAACGCCGAGCAGCTCCGCCGTCTCCCGGCGCGCGAATTCGGCTTCGGAGAACGGGCGCGCCTTGCGCACGAAGAGGTCGGCTTTCCAGCCGCTCTCGGGGTCGATCACGTTGAACATGGCGCGGGTCGCCAGCGCCTCGCGCGCCGCGTCGGGGGAGGCGTAGTAGCCAGCCGCCGCCATGCGCGTGACGAACCGCTCCAGCGCATGGGGATCAGGGTCGATCACCAGGTCGATATCCATCGTGGCGCGGGTGGCACCACGGTACGCCGCCGCCACCGAACCGGTGAGCATGCTGGGGATCCCTTCCCTCGCGAGCCCCTCGGAGATCACACGAAGGAACGACTCGAGGCTCACCGGTCGGGACTCGGTCCGTGCCGCACGTGCGTGTCGAGCGGCCCCCCGGTCAGGCGCGCGATCAGGGCCACGGTCGGTTCCTCGGGATACCGACGCCGCAGCGCCTGCAAGGCCACCGCGCGAAGATCCTCGCTGAGCTGGAGCGCGTCGCGTAGGCGCTGCATCGGGCTGCGACGTCGTGTCACCTCCAGCAGCACCTGCTCTGCCTCGGCCAGGGTATCGCGCATGACGGGAAGCTACGCGCCCGGCCGGGGGGCCGCGACATCGCGCGAAACTGGCGCGACGGCCCCCTCCCAATTCCCTTCTGGCGCCACCCCCGTCCCCCGCTTCATTGTCGGGCAGCCGCACCCACTCGATCCGCCCCGCCATGCCGCTCCCCTCGCACGCCCGCCTTCCCGACGCGTACGCCCGCACGTACGACGACGCGCTTCGCGATCCCGAGTGGTTCTGGGGACACGCCGCCAAGGCGATCAGCTGGATCGTGCCGCCGCCGGTCGTCCTGGACGCATCGCGCGCACCGCTCTACCGCTGGTTCACCGGCGGCGTGCTGAACACGTGCTACAACGCGGTCGACCGGCACGTGGAGCAAGGGCGCGGCGAGCAGGCGGCGATCCTCTACGATTCGCCGGTCACCGGCACCAAGCGCGCGATCACCTACCGCGAGTTGCAGCACGAGGTGGCCACCTGCGCGGGGGCGCTGGCGTCGCTTGGCGTGGGGAAGGGGGACCGGGTGGTGATCTACATGCCGATGGTGCCGGAGACGGCGGTTGCGATGCTCGCCTGCGCTCGGCTGGGCGCCGTGCACTCGGTGGTCTTTGGCGGCTTTGCCTCGCACGAGCTGGCGGTGCGCATGGAGGACGCCACGCCAAAGGTGGTGATCTCCGCCTCGTGCGGCATCGAGGTGCAGCGCGTGGTGGACTACAAGTCGCTGCTCGACCGCGCCATCGAGCTGTCGGCGCACAAGCCGCAGCACGTGATCGCGCTGCAGCGGCCGCAGCGCCCGTGCGAGCTGATCGAGGGGCGCGACCTGGACTGGCACGACCTGATGGCGCGCTCCACACCGGCGCCCTGCGTCCCAGTGGGCGCGACCGACCCGCTGTACATCCTCTACACATCGGGAACCACCGGCAAGCCCAAGGGGGTGGTGCGCGACAACGGCGGGCACGCGGTCGCCCTCTTCTGGTCCATGCAGCACGTGTACGACATGAACCCGGGCGAGGTCTTCTGGGCGGCGAGCGACATGGGGTGGGCGGTGGGACACTCGTACATCGTGTACGGCCCACTCCTCCTGGGGTGTACCAGCGTGCTGCACGAGGGGAAGCCGGTGGGGACGCCAAACCCCGGCGAGTTCTGGCGCGTGGTGCAGGAGCACAAGGTGAAGGTCCTCTTCACCGCCCCCACGGCCATCCGCGCCATCAAGCGGGAGGATCCCGCGGGCGAGTGGTGCGCGAAGTACGACACGTCGGGGCTGGAGGCGTTGTTCCTGGCGGGCGAGCGGCTGGACCCCGACACCTATCACTGGGCCCGCCAGCTGCTCGAGCGCCCCGTGGTCGACCACTGGTGGCAGACCGAGACGGGGTGGCCGGTGGCGGCCAACTGCCTGGGGATCGAACCGCTGCCGGTGAAGCCGGGTTCGCCCACCAAGCCGGTGCCCGGCTACGTGGTGGAGATCGTCGACGAGGAGGGGAAGGTGCTCCCCCATGAGAAGGAGGGGTCGGTGACGATGCGCTTGCCGCTCCCCCCGGGGACGCTCCCCACGCTGTGGGGTGATGACCAGCGCTTCATCGACACCTACCTGTCGAAGTTTCCAGGGCGCTACCTCACCGGCGATGGCGGCTACATCGACGAGGACGGCTACCTCTTCATCATGGGGCGCATCGATGACGTGATCATCGTCGCCGGGCACAACCTCTCCACCGGGAGCATGGAGGCGGCGCTGGCGGCGCACCCCGACGTGGCCGAGTGCGCCGTCTTCGGCGTGAAGGACCCGCTCAAGACGCAACTGCCACTCGGGCTGGTGGTGCTCAAGGCCGGCGTCAACCGGCACCATGGCGTCATCTGCGACGAGTTGGTGCAGGGGGTGCGCGCCGCGGTGGGACCGGTGGCCAACTTCCGCAAGGTCGCGGTGGTGGCGCGCCTGCCCAAGACGCGGTCGGGCAAGGTGCTGCGCGGCACGATGCGCAAGATCGCCGATGGTGAGGCGTACACCGTCCCACCCACGATCGACGACCCGGCGACGCTGGACGAGATACGCGCCTCGCTGCGGTCGTTAGGCTACGCCCGCGTGGCGGATACTTCCATCGGCGGCTGACCCCGCGGAGGCACCAACCGGATGTCGCTCCTCAAGTGTCATGGCTTCCTCTTCGACCTGGACGGCGTGCTCGTCGATTCGCACCTGGTGGTGGAGCGCACCTGGCGGCGCTGGGCCGCCCGGCACGGGATGGACGGCGACGCGATCGTCCCCATTGCGCATGGGCGCCGTTCCAGCGACACGCTGCGCGACATCGCCCCGCACCTGGACATCGCCGCCGAGGTGAAGTGGCTGGACGAGGCGGAGCAGCACGACCTGGATGACGTGGTGGCGATGCCCGGCGCCGTACCGCTACTCACGCACCTGCCGGGCCTTTCGTGGGCGATCGTGACCTCGTGCTCGGATGCGCTGGCTCGAGCCCGCCTGGCCGCGTGCGGGCTCCCCATGCCACGCAGCCTCATTGCCAGCGAGCGCATCGCCAACGGAAAGCCTGCACCTGACGGCTACCTGGCCGGCGCCCGCGCCCTTGGGTTGCCGCCGGCGGAGTGCGTGGTGTTCGAGGACACGCCCCCCGGCATCGACGCGGGCATTGCCGCCGGCTGCCGAGTGGTAGGGTTGGCGACGACCTACCCCGTGGAACGGTTGGGAGCGGCGACGCGAGTGGTGAAGGACCTGTCGGAAGTGCGCATCGGGCGCGACCACGGCGCGGCGCCGACGCTGCACGCGCAGGACACGTTTCACGTGTTGTTGGGAGGGTAGCACAGCGTGCGCGCATTGCCTTCGCGCCTTCCGGTAGTTGTTCGCGACTTCGCGTGAAACAGGTCAAGGGCGTTTCACGCGAAGACGTGAAGGGTATGGAAAGGACCTCCCGGAAGCGGAATCTCCAATGAACGGGGCACAGCGGCGACTCATCGCGATCAAGTTGCTGCACACGGTGGTGTGGGCGTTCTTCGGCGGGTGTGTCGTGCTGATCCCGGTCGCGGCGTGGCGCGATCGCGTGGACCTGGCGGCGATCCTCATCGGGATCGTGGCGGTGGAAGTGGCAATCCTCGCGTTCAACCGGTGGCGCTGCCCGCTCACGGACGTCGCCGCGCAGTACACCGGCGAGCGCGCCGACAACTTCGACATCTATCTCCCGCGCACGCTGGCGCGCTACAACAAGGAGATCTTCGGGACGCTGTACGTGGTGGGGATCGTGATCACCGTGGTGCAGTGGGCGCGTTGACTGCCCGGCGCAGCCCCCGCGGACTTTCCCCGGCCATGCGACGCATGAATCGCGAGAAGTAGCTCGCATCGCGAAAGCCGAGGGAAAGGGCGATGCGCGCCACGCTCTCGTCGCTGAAGGCCAGCAGGCGTCGCCCCTCGAGGGCCAGGCGCTCGCTGATGACCGCGTGCGCCGACATGCCAAGGTGCCGCTGGCAGAGCGCGTTGAGGTGGTTGGGCGAGACGGCCAGCTCGCGCGCGAACGCCGCGACGCGATGCTCGCGGCGAGCGCGGTGCGCGACGAGTTCGCGGTAGCGCGCGGTGACACGCTCGGGCTCGCGACGCGCCCCCGGGTGCCGCGCCGCGTGCAGCCTGGCCATGGTGACCAGGAACTCGTACAGGCGCGCGCGCAGCAGGTGGCTGCTGTCGGGGCGAAGCAGCCGCAGCTCGGCACGCATCGCCTCCAGGGACCGGCGCAACCGACGACGTTGCACCGGATCAGCTGCCATCGACGCCTGGCGCCCGGTCTCCCCAAAGAAGGGGAGCCGGTGCACGAACATCGGGTCGTTGAAGAAGAGCTCGAGGAACTCGGCGGGAAAGAAGAGGCAGATGCCGTCGAGCGGCGTCTCGATCTCCCAGCGACGCACCTGGCCCGGGGAGGTGCAGAGGATCATCCCCGGCGCCACGGCATGTGCATGCTGGTCGAGCCAGAGTCGTCCGCACCCGCGCGTGACCAGGGTGAGGTCGTGGAAGCCGAGTTGGTGCGGCACGTCGAGCAGGAAGGTCGGGATGTCGTGGATCCACTCGACGTCGACCAGGAGCTCGGGACCGTACTTGGTGCGGTGGAATCGGATGGGGGCCGGGGCGCGGGATCGCATCGTTGATAAGTACCAGAACGGCATTGATGCCGTCAGGGCTTCGGGGGCGAGCGGTGGGTACGCTATGGTCGCGGCGGCGCTTTCGCGTGACGAGCAGAGCGCTGCCGCCCGGCGCGAATCCATCGCACCCGGCCCTTCCGCTCCTCCACCCCTCGCGGTCTCATGCCTCGCTGCGCGCCTCGCGTGTCACGCTCACGCCTCCTGCTCTGGCTCTTCACCTTCGCACTCAGCGCGCCGCCCCTGCCCGCACAGGCGCTCCCCTTCGACGACCGATGGCAGCTGAACGGCGACGAGACGCGCCGAGCGTCGCTCGACGGGCGCTCGGCCCTATTGATGCGCAGCGGCGTGGCGCGCCGGGACGACGTCCGGCTGCAGGACGGCACCATCGATGTCGACGTGATGATGTCGCCGCACCGATCGTTCGTATACCTGCTCTTTCGCGCCGAGGCCACGGGACAGCACGAGGAGCTGTACCTGCGCACGCACAAGAGCGACCTCCCCGACGCCCTGCAGTACTCGCCCGTCTGGAATGGCGAGAGCAACTGGCAGCTGTATCATGGCCCCGGGGCAACGGCGTCGGCGAGCATTCCGCGCGGGGCCTGGACCCACCTTCGGCTGGTGCTGCAGGGACAGCGTGCGGCGCTCTTCATCGGTGCCGACACCGTGCGCCCGGCACTGGTGATGGAGCTGGCGCGCGCGCCACGCGCCGGCGGGATCGCACTGCGCTCCTTCGTGCCGGCGGGGACAGAGCCGGCGACGGGGCCATTCACCGCCTTCGCGAACGTGGTCGTGCGCCCTGGCACGGTGACGTTTGACTTCTCGCGGCATCCAGTGACGCCCCTCCCGCGCGTCGACGGGTTGGTGACGCGCTGGCAGCTGGGCCCCGCCGCGGCGACCCCCGCCGACGAGTTCGCGCCGCTTCCCGCGAGTGCCCCCGCCGAGCGCGCACAGTGGCCAGCGTTCGATGTGGAGCCGCACGGCGTCCTGGTCATCGGCCGGCACCTGCGCCGCCCCGCCCCCAACAGCCGCGTCGTCGCGCGCCTGGTGCTGCGCGCCGAGCGCGACACGGTGGCGCCGCTCGTGCTGGGCTTCAGCGACATCGCGACCGTCTATGCCAACGGGCAACCGATCATGCGCGGGCACGCGCGCTACACACAGGACCAACCTCGCCAGGAAGGAGTGATCGGGCTGCACCAGGGAGTGGCGTGGCTCCCGCTGCGCCAAGGCGAGAACGAAGTGTTGGTGCAGGTCTCCGACGATTTTGGCGGTTGGGGTGTGATGGGGCGCGTGGTGGGCGGGTACGGGGTCAGCGTGCACGCGCCGCCTTGAGCGGCGGCTCTTGCTTCGCGACGGCGCGTCCAC
>CAZVDJ010000041.1:0-15228 GCA_964626245.1 uncultured Gemmatimonadaceae bacterium | reverse complement strand
GAAGGCCCAGCCGCCGTCCCCCGTCGCACGCCGTGTCGTCACGCCCCCACTCCACCCCCCCCAGGTCTCCCGCTTCCGCCGCCGCGAGCTCCGCGGGGGAGCCTTCGCCCGTGGAGGCGCGGCTGCAGCAGATCCTGGCCGACGTCGACTTTCCCGCGATCTCCAACGAGGCGCTGGAGGCGTTGCGACTGGTCCCCGACGACGAGTCCTCCATTCACCGGCTGGCCAACATCGTCCTGCGCGAGTACGCGCTGACGGTGAAGGTGCTGCGCACGGCGAACAGCGCGCACTACCGGCGCTCGGGTGGCCCGGTGCGGAGCGCGGCGCACGCCATGCTCCTGCTGGGCGCGGGGACGGTGCGCAACCTGGCGGGGTCGCTGCTCCTCTTCGAGCACTATCGCAAGCGATCGCCGGGGCTCAAGGAGCTGATGCTGCTCTCGCTGCTCACCGCGAACCATGCGCGCGAGGTGGCGATGCTGCGGCAGCTCCCCGATCCCGAGGAGGCGAACCTGTGCGGGATGTTCCGCAACCTCGGGGAGGTACTCGTGGCCGCGTACTTCCCGCGCGACTACGCGCACGTACTGCAGCAGATGCAGGAGCGGCGCGTGTCGCAGGGCGTGGCGGCCTTCGACGTGCTGGGCTTTCCCTTCGAGGCGCTGGGAATGGCGATGGCGCGCAACTGGGGAATGCCGGAGCACGTGGTCTCGGCGATCCGGTCGGCCGGGACGCAGGCCTCGGAGGACTCGCTGGTGATCACCGCCTTTGCGCACGACCTCACCACCGCGGTATACCGCCGGGAGTGCGACCCCACGGGTGACGGCGTGGCCGAGGTGATGGCGCGGTACGCCAAGCGCCTGAAGCTGGGACGCGACGAGGTGGCGGCGGTGCTGCAGGCCGCACTGCGCGAGACGCGCGCCACCTTTGCCAGTGCCCACGTGACCGTGGATGCCCTGACGCTGCGCGCGCAGCAGCGCGATGCCCTCGTTTCGTTAGGCGCCGATGCCGACGCGGCCCCGTGGGACGATGCGCCCGAGGCGATGGCCGGACCCGACGGCGAGCCGGTGGAACCCGCGTTCGCCGGCCGCGAGGGCGCGCGCCCATACGACGCGGAAGGCGCCGAGGGTCACGAAGGGGGACGTGCATCGATCCCCCGGTTGCGCGTGGAGCTGCGCGGCGAGGTGGAGCGCCTGGCGATGCCGGCGTCGGGCGAGGACCTGGGGCGCGTGATGCTGACGGCGCTGGAGGCGGTGCTGCGTGGCGGCCCCTTCCGCCGCGTGGTGCTGTGCATGCTCACGACCGACCACCGCCAGCTCAAGGCCCGGCACGGGCTGGGCGATGGCGTGGAGGGGATCCTCGACCGCTTCACCTGCGACGCCGATTCACGCGCGAGCCCTATCGCCTCGGCCGTGGCACGGCGCGTGGGCGTGTCGCTTCCGCTCGAGCGCGACTTTTCGCCCGGTGAGTGGCGCTTTGCCCAGCACGTGGCCGCGTCGGCCTTCGTCGTGGTGCCACTGGTGGTGGCGGGGAAGGCGATCGGTTGCCTGTACGCCGACCGTGCGGTAGGCGGTCCGGCGCTGGACCAGGCCACGGTGTCGCACGTGCGCGCGGTGTGCGAAGTGGTGCAGCGCGGCATCACCGCGCGCCAGGCCGATGCGCACGGTCATGCGGCGCACTCGCCCGAGTTCAAGCGAGACGCCGTGTTGCGCACGCTCGCCGGCGAGCCGCTGGAGCTCGTCGCGCACTCGCTGGCGGTGGAGGTGCCACTCCTGGCGTCGTGGCGGCGCGACTTCCTGGAAGGGGCGCTGGCGCGGCTGGCCGCCGGCTAGCGTCCCCCGAAGAATCGCAGTCCCACCCCGGTGTAGATAGCGAAGGTCCCGTTCTTCGCCGACTCGTCCACCGAACCAAGGGTGAAGTCGGCCACCTTGGACACGCCGAAGCCGTAGCGCAGCCCGCCGGTCAGCACGAGGGGACCGAAGTCCACGTCCACGCCGCCGCCTAACGTGCCGCCCACGTCCACCGTCTTGGTGGAGATGCCGGGGACGTCGTTGCAGTCTCCCGAGCGCCCCGAGACCCGGCAGTCGATCTGGATGCCGAAGTAGGGGCCGGCGTAGAGGTGCGGGTGCACCGTTCCCTCGCGCGCGAGGGTGAGGCGCAGCAGGAGGGGGACCTCGGCGTAGTGGAGCCTGAGCCCCTCGGCCCCGCTGGTCGACCCCTTGGCCCCCTTGTGGGTGAGGAGGAGCTCCGGCTGCAGCGCAAAGGCGCCTGACGAGGGGAGGCGGAGCGAGATGCCGCCGATGAGGCCGGTGCGGCTGTCGAGTCCATCGACGCCGCGCAGCGAGGAGAAGGTGGCGCCGACGACGGCGCTGATCTGCGCGCCCTGCGCGGCGGCCGGGGTGGCCAGCAGCGCGAGGGCGGCGACGACGAGGAGGGGCGACGGGCGCAGGCGAGTGGTCGCGCGCGGCATGGCGCTCTGCATGTGACGTTCCTCCGGTTCGTGGCGTGAGGTACCGCACGCCGGTGTGCGGGATGAGGCTATTGCGTGCGTTGCCGCTCACGGGCGCGGGTCACGATCTCCCTAACCTCGCGAAGCAACGTCGGACCATGATACGCGAATCCGTCGCGAATGGTCCATTCCACCCCGCCCGTTCGCACGACCTTGCCGTCGCGCACCGCGTCAGTGCCTGTGGGATAGAGCACCTTGAGGTCCTCGAGCGGATTGCCGTTCACGATAATGAGGTCGGCGAGCCATCCCTGGCGCACCCGGCCGATCTCCATCTCCTTGCCCAGCACCTTGGCGCCGTTGCTGGTGGCGTGCTGGATGATGCGCAGCGGCTGGAAGCCGGCCTCCTGGTGCAACTCGAGGCCGCGCACGAGGCCCCAGCCGTACATCTGGTAGATGAAGCCGGCGTCGTCCCCGACCGCGATCGTCCCGCCCAGGCGCTCGAAGTCGCGCAGCGCGCGGAACCAGCGCTGGTAGTTGTCCTTCCAGAACGTCTCGTCCACCGACGTCCAGCCGATGAAGTACGATCCGTGGTTGAGGGGGTTGGGCTTGAAGAATTCCTCCAGCGTGGGATGCAGGTAGTCGGCGTACCAAGGCGTGCTCTGCGCGCGTTGCAGGTCGCGGCTGGCTTCGTAGATGTTGAGCGTGGGAACCCACGCCACGTTCGCCTTCACCATCCCGGTCAGGACCTCCTGCAGCCTGGCCGGCTCGGCCTCGCGCCAGAGGCGACCTGCATAACGAAAGCGGTGCACCTCGTCCGAGTAGTTGAAGTCGGGCGGGAAGTGCTGCCCGTCGGGAATGGCCGCATCGGGAATGCCGTACCAGTGCTCGATGGTCGTCGTGCCCAGGCGGATGTCGTCCCACGCATTGGTCTCCTCCACCGCCGAGTGGTGGGCGGTGCGAAGCCCGACCTTCTTCGCCTCGTCGAGGGCCGCTTCCAGCACGTCACGCTTGGTGCCAAGGAACTTGATCCCATCGACACCCATCGCCTTGTACTGCTGCACGCGGGCCCGCGCCTCGGCCGCCGAGTTGGGGACAGGCGGCAGGTTGAACATCGGGTAGTGGAAGATGCGGGGGCCTTCCATCTGTCCCGCATTGATCCGGTCGCGCAGCGGGAGCGTCTTGCGCGAGTCGCTGCCGACATCGCGCACCGAGGTGATCCCGGCAGCGAGCCAGACCTTGAGCTCGTACTCCAGCTCCTGGGGAATGCCGCCCCGTTCGTCCTGCACGTGGGCGTGCGCGTTCACGAATCCCGGCAACACGTACTTTCCCCGGGCGTCGATTTCCACCCCGCCGCTGGGGCGGTTGTTGCGTGCGCCGATGGCACTCTGGATGGCGTCGGCGCCCGAGGGCGAGATGGAGGCGATCCGGTTGCGTTCGATGACGATGTCGTACGGCCCCGAGGCCGGGGTCCCCATCCCGTCGACCACGAGGGCATTGCGGATGATGAGCCGGTCGGGGCGCGTCCCGTGCAGCGCCGGCCGTTGCGCCTGCAGCCCGGCCGGGAGCGCGGTGAGCGACAGGAGGGTGGACACGGCCAGCGCCACGAGGGCGGAGGTGGTGAAGCGGCGAGGCGTTGGGGTGGAGCGAGGGCGATTCACTGGGTGCTCGGCAGGCGAGGTGGCGGCGGGAGGGAGGCGACGACCCAAACCTCCCCGCTGAGGCGGCGGGGCGCAAGCACGCATCGGGACGTCCTTGACCGTGGATGCAGCGCGCTCCAGCGTTGACCATGCCAACCGTCACGCGCCTGTCCGCCAGCTGCACCGTTCCGAGGGTCACCGCGTGGCAGGCGGCCAGCCTCGCCGCCTGCCTCGCCGCCTGCGCGCCCGCGCCGTCCCGCCTTCCGATGCCGGCCGAGTCGTATCCGCACGAACACGAATCGATCGGGACGGTGCGCCAGAGCTACGATGGCGCGCTTGCGCCGGAATTGGCGGTCCAGACGTTTCGCAACATCCACCGGCTCTTTCCCAGCCGCACGATCGCGCGCGGTTCGTCGCCCAGGCCGTTGCCCGCGGCGGCTCGGCCGCTGGGTGCGGTGGCCTTTTCCGTCAGCGGCGCCACGCGCACGCTCGACGACTACGTGCGCCTGAATCGCGTGGCCGGGCTCCTGGTGCTGGTGGACGGGGCCGTGGCGCTGGAACGCTACGAGTTCGGCAACACGCCGCGCACGCGGTGGATGTCGATGTCCATTGCCAAGTCGGTGACCTCCACCCTGGTTGGCGCCGCGGTGCGCGATGGCCACATCCGGAGCCTGGACGACTCGGTCACGCGCTACGTGCCGGCACTGCGCGGCAGCGCGTATGAAGGGGTGCGGGTGCGGGACGTGCTGATGATGGCGTCGGGGGTGCGATGGGACGAGACCTACACCGATCCTGCGTCGGACCGCCGGCGCCTGCTGGAGGCGCAGATCGCACAGCGGCCCGGTGGGGTGCTCGCGGTGATGGCCAAACTTCCGAAAGCTGCCGAGCCCGGGACGCGCCACAACTACTCCACCGGCGAGACGCAGGTGGCCGGGGAGATCGTGCGGGGGGCCGTGGGGCGTTCGCTCGCGGCCTACCTTTCCGAGCGCATCTGGGGACCGGCGGGGATGGAGGCGGACGCCACCTGGTGGCTCGACTCGCCCGACGGGATGGAGATCGGCGGCAGCGGCATCTCCGCAACGCTGCGAGACTACGCCCGCCTTGGACAGTTTGTCCTGGAGGACGGCGTCGCCGGTGGAAGGCGGGTCCTGCCCGCGGGGTGGGTGCGACAGGCCACGCGGCCCGCCGCGCTGCGCAGCGGATCGGTGATCCCCTACGGCTATCTCTGGTGGACTGCCACGACGCCCGGCGGGATGCGCGACGGCGCCTTTTCCGCGGAGGGGATCCACGGGCAGTCCATCTACATCAATCCGGCGGCGCGCGTCGTCATCGTGACGTGGGGGGCGCAGCCGCGCCCCACAGGGGGTGCGGTCATCGACGACGACGTCGTGCGCGACGCCATCGTGCAGCGGTTGCGCGCCGACGGCCTGGCTCCGGCCGCGGCGCGCTAGGACGACCGCCTACAGGCCGTTGGATCCGGCGATGAGCCGCATGAAGAAGGCGACCGAGGTGGCAAAGTCGGCCGCGGCGACACGTTCGTTGACCCCATGCACCCGCGACCGATCGCCGTCGCCCAGCGGGATGGGGAGGAAGCGATAGACACGGTCGCTGTGCGGTCCCCAGAACTTGGCGTCGGTGCCGCCCATCACCAGGTACGGAATGACAGGGGTTGCCTCACCGGACACCATGCCGCCGATGGTGCTCGCGACGAGCGACCATGCCGGGTCGGTCGTGCTGGAGACGGGCGACGGATCGACGCCGACGCTGTCGAGGAGGGCGACGCGTACCTGCGAGTCGGCGACCACCTGCGTGACGCGCGCCAGGACCGACTGCACGGTCTCGCCCGGGCGGATGCGGAAATTGACGACGGCGGTGGCCTCGGGGGGAAGCACGTTGTCCTTGATGCCCGCCGAGAGCATGGTGGGGGCGATCGTCGTGCGAAGCAGCGCCGCGCCCAGCGGGTTGTCCTGGAGGAGCCGCGCCACGAGCGGGCGCGTGATCCACAGGTTGCTGCTGACGATGCGTTCGCCGAAGGACTGGTACGGCGCCATGGCGTTGATCATCCCTTCCGTGGGGCCGTCGAGGGCGGCGGGGAAGGGGGAGCCTTCCAGGCGTGCCAGGGCGCGTGCCAGGGCGCCGACGGCCGTGCGCGCCGTCGGCATGGAGGAGTGGCCGCCCTCGGCAAGAGCCGTCAGGCGCAACGAGACGTATCCCTTCTCGGCGATGCCGACGATCGCGGCGCGCCCGGCGATGCCCGGGATCATCCCCGATCCCATGAAGCCGCCCTCGTCCAGGACGAGGGCGGGCTTCACGCCGCGCCTGACGAGGGTGTCCACGATGTGGCGCGCTCCGTAGCGCCCTCCCACCTCCTCGTCGTGGCCGAACGTGAGGTAGATCGTGCGCCTGGGCTGAAAGCCGGAACGCAGCAGCCCCTCGACGGCCTCGAGCACCGCCACCACCGTCGACTTGTCGTCGAGCGTTCCGCGCCCCCAGACGAATCCATCGGACTGGTCGCCGGAGAACGGTGCGTGTTCCCAGTCGGCCAGGTTGGGCTCGGGGACGGGGACGACGTCGAGGTGTCCCATGAGGACGATGGGCGCGAGCGCCGGATCCTGACCTCGCCAGGTGTACAGCAGGGAGAGCCCGGACACCAGCTCGCGCGAGAGCGCCTGGTGCAGGAGGGGATACGTGTCGTGCAGGTATTGGTGCAACCCGAGGAACGCCGACGTATCGATCGGCGCGCCGGAGGCGAGCGAGATGGTGGGAAAGCGTACCGCACCCGCCAGGTGAGACGCCGCCGCCGAGGTGTCGACCGCGGGGACGTCGACGCGTGCCGCCGTCGAGGCGGTGGCGGGCGGGGCGACGCGCAGGGCACGCACGGCCATCGCGCCGCCGAGAACGAGGATGACGAGCAGGAGCGCGGCGAGGAGACGCTTCATGGCGCGGGTGAATGGTGCGGGAAACGAGGCGCGAGACGGGGCGGGAGATTGGCCGGCGAACGGCGGGCGCGGCGCGAAGTCCCTGGCGACGCGCGGATGGCCGGGGCACGGCGTCCCGGAATCTGGCCGCGGGGCCCGTCGACGCCAGCGGTGTGCCCCGCGCGTTGCCGATCGGGAGACCGGCGCACACTTTCCCGGACGACCGCCTCAACCTCATCGAACCATCGCCTGCGCCTTGTGGCAGGGGGAGCTCGCACCATGAAGAGACGTGACTTCGTCGTATCGTCAGCGCTGGGCACGCTGGGGGCGGGCGCGAGCCGTCTCGGGTTGGGGCGCATGGACGGCGTGCTGGAAGGGACGATGGCCGCGGCGGCGCGA
This sequence comes from uncultured Gemmatimonadaceae bacterium, assembly GCA_964626245.1. GTDB lineage: Bacteria > Gemmatimonadota > Gemmatimonadetes > Gemmatimonadales > Gemmatimonadaceae > SCN-70-22. The sequence goes on along the minus strand of CAZVDJ010000041.1, from coordinate 7,831 downwards.
CCGTCGGCGGGAGGCGCCGCCACACGCAAGATCCTCATCGCCGGGGGCGGATTCGGGACGTCATTCATCCGATACATGGCGCAGCTGACGGGGAAGCCGCGGCCGCGCGTCTGCTACCTCCCGACCGCGTCCGCGGACTCACCGCAGGGTGCGCTCGCCTTCTACCAGAACTGCGCCCCGCTCAACGTGGAGCCGCACGTGCAGAACAGCTTCATCGCGAGCACGCGCCAGTCGCGGTCGTGGGAGGAGGTGTTCCTGTCGATGGACGCGATCGTCTGCTCGGGTGGCAACACGCTCAACCAGCAGGCGATCTGGAAGGCGCAGGGCATCGACGTGGTGCTGCGCGAGGCCTGGGATCGCGGGATCGTGCTGGGTGGGGCGAGCGCTGGCTCGCTCTGCTGGTTCGAGGAAGGGACCACCGACTCGCGTCCCAAGGAGCTGACCGTGGTGAAGTGCCTGGGCTTCCTGCGGGGGAGCCACTCGCCGCACTACGACGCCGAGCCCGGGCGACGGCCGCTCTACCAGAAGCTCATCGGGTCGGGGCAGATGAAGCCGGGGTACGCCTGCGACAACGACGCGGGGATCTACTTCGAGGACAATGAGGTGAAGCGCGTGGTGCACACGCGGGCCAACGCGAAGTGCTACTACGTGAGCGTGGTGGACGGGAAGGTGGCCGAGCGGGTGATGGAGCCGGAGATGATCACCTGACGCGGTGCGGCGGGGAGGGCCGCGATGCACTGGACGAGGAGCTGGTAGCGTCGTTCGCCCGGGCGCAGCGTCACGGCGTCGTTCACCCGGAACTCCTCCTCGGTGAAGAGGCGCGCCTCCGCGTAGACGTTGAACAGGCAGTCGGCGCCGGCGCGCCGGAAGCGGAGCGACGACTCGTTCGGGGCATCGCGCGGATCGGGGGTGCGTGTCCAGCCCGACGCGCGCAGGCGCTCGAAGAGACGGGCCGCCTCGGCCGCGATGGCGTCGCTGGTGGCGCCGGCCGCCGTGATGCGGCACCCCGCAAGCCGGCGCCCCGTTCGCCAGTCATCCACGGTGTCGGGGTGGACCTCGGCGACGAGATGTTGCACCTCACGGGCGAAGACGGCGGCATCGCGGCAGTGCGCGGTATCCCGCGCTGCGCCGGGGGGAAGCGCGGCGATCATGAGGGCGAGCAGCGGGAGCATACTGCAAGTAGCGGAGGCCGACGTGGTTTGGCTAGCGCCCACCGATGGGAGACCGCGACTGTCGGACCGAGTGCCAGCGATCGTGGCGCTCGCGGTGGTGATCGTCGCGCTGAGTGCTTCGGCGGCGCTTCACGGACGGCTCATGTCGCTGCTCCGCGAGGCGCAGCTGCTGCTCGCCGACCACCCGCTCGGTGGCCCGGTGGCATTCGTGCTCCTGGCGGCGGCGTCCGCACTCATGGCCTTCTTCTCCAGTGCCCCGATCGTGCCGGCCGGGGTGGTGACATGGGGGATGGGGACGACCGCAGTCCTGCTGGCGAGCGGGTGGTTCCTGGGCGGGCTGGTGTCGTACGGCATCGCGCGATGGATCGGGCGACCTGTGGTGGAGCGCCTGTCGAAGCCCGGGCGGTTGGCGGGATGGGAGGCACGCATCGGCGCGCACACGCCGTTTGGCGTCGTCTTCCTCTTCCAGCTCGCGCTCCCCTCCGAGGTGCCGGGCTACGTGCTGGGGCTCGTGCGTTACCCGCTGTGGCGATATGCCGCGGCGCTCCTCCTGGTGGAGGGGCCGTTCGCCGCCATCACCGTCTGGATCGGGGAGGAGTTCGTGGCGCGGCGCGTGGTGCCGGTCCTGGCACTCCTGGCCCTGGTGGCGCTGGTGGGGGCGGCTGCCGCGTCGAGGCTGCACCGGCGGCTGGACGGAACCGAACCGCGTTAGGCGCCGCGGCCTCCCGGGTCGGCAGCGCCCGGATGCCCGCCCCCCTTGCGCGCGCTCCGGACCATGCCAAGATTGCCTCCATCATGATCACCGCCTCGCGCGCCACCTTCTCCTTTGCGTGGTTTTACGGCTTCCGGACCCCCGGGGGGCGTAGGTCACGCACGTGAGCAGGCGCTAGCGGCACACGACGCGACGATCCAACGGCCCCCGAGCAATCGGGGGCCGTTTTCGTTTCCCACGCCGTTTCACACGAGCCACCCCATGTCCGACACTCCCCTGGTTGCCCGAACAGCCGAGCGCCCCGTTCCCTCCACGCAGGTGGCGGTTGCCCGCGCCCGGGCAGACGCCCACGGGGTCACCATCGGCGACGGTTCATTCGTCGTGGCGGCGGGGCCGTGCTCGGTGGAGGGCGCGGCCATGATCCTCGAGAGTGCGCGCGGCGTTGCGGCTGCCGGCGCCCGGCTCCTGCGGGGCGGGGCATTCAAGCCACGCACCTCGCCGTACGCGTTCCAGGGACTCGGCGCGGAGGGGTTGGAGCTGCTCGCCGCGGCGCGCGCCGCCACGGGACTCCCCGTGGTGACCGAGGTGCTGGACGTGCGGCACGTGGAGCTCGTCGCCCGCCATGCCGACCTGCTGCAGGTGGGGGCACGGAACATGTACAACACACCCCTGCTCGCCGCAGTCGGCGACACGGGGCTCCCCATCCTGCTCAAGCGCTCGTTCGCGGCGACGCTTCGCGAGCTCATCTCGGCAGCCGAGTACATCGCCGTCAGGGGCAACACCCAGGTCATCCTGTGCGAGCGGGGCATGCGCACCTTCGAGTCGGCGACCCGCAACACGCTCGACGTGGCGGCGATCCCGGTGCTCAAGAAGGAGACGCACCTGCCGGTGATCGTCGACCCGAGCCATGCCGCGGGGCGCGCCGAGTACGTGGCGCCGCTGGCGTGCGCCGCGCTGGCGGCCGGCGCCGACGGACTCATCGTGGAGGTGCACCCCGACCCGGCATCGGCACGGTCCGACGGCGACCAGTCGCTGACGCCACCTGCGTTCGAGTCGCTGATGCAGCAGCTGGGGACCCTGGCGCATGCACTGCACCGGCCGATGGTGCCGTTAGGCACGGACGTGCGCGTCCTCCCGATCGGGGCCGCCGGTCACCGGGTGCGCCCGGCGCGCACGGGGAGTGAAGGATGACGGATCGATGGCGGGAGGCCCAGGAGGCGCATGAGGCATTGCGCGAGCGACTGCGGCCGCTGGGCGCCGAGCAGGCGATCGTGGCCTTCCAGGGAGAGCTGGGTGCCAACGGGCACCTGGCCATCGAGGGGCTGTGGGGGGCGCGGGCCTGGCTGGTCCCCTGCCGCACCTTTTCCGACGTGATCGCGTCGGTCGAGCGCGGGGACGCCGACTTCGCCGTGCTGCCCGTGCATAACGAGATCATCGGCGAGATCCCGGGCATTCGCCGGGCGATCGAGGAGGCCGGGCTCGACGTGCTGGGTGAGGTGAGGCAAGAGGTGCGACACGCGTTGCTGGGACAGCCCGGCGCCACGATCGACGAGCTCACCGACGTCTACTCGCACCCGGCGGCGCTGGCGCAGTGCCGCGACTTCCTTGCCCGCCACCCCAACCTCACGCCCAGGGAGAGCCATGACACCGCCGGGGCGGCGCGCGACGTGGCCGCGGGCGGTCACCGACAGGAGGGGGCGATCGCCGACGAGGGATGCGCCGCCCGCTACGGCCTCCAGCTCCTGTCGCGCGGTGTGGGTGACATCGAGGACAACGCGACCTGGTTCGCCGTCGTGCGGCGCGAGCGCAGGTGAGCGGCGTCAGCGTGCGGCAAGCACCCGCCGCGCCACCTCGCGTCCCACCTCGCCGGTCGAGCGTGCCGTCCCGGGTCCGGATGCAATGTCCGCGGTGCGCCACCCCGCCTCGAGCGCCGAGTCGACCGCACGCTCGACGGCCGCCGCCTCGGAGTCCAGCCCGAACGACGCGCGCAACATCATCGCGACGCTGAGGATCATCCCGACCGGGTTGGCCCGTCCGGTACCGGCGATGTCGGGTGCCGAGCCATGTATCGGCTCGTAAAGCCCCACGGGTCCCATGCCTCCAGGACGCGGCGCACCTAACGACGCGCTGGGAAGGAGGCCGATGGATCCCGTGAGCACGGCGGCCTCGTCGGTGAGGATGTCGCCGAACAGATTCTCCGTCACGATGACGTCGAAGCGGGCAGGGTTCATGATCAGGTGCATCGCGCAGGCGTCCACGAGCACGACGTCGTACGCGACGTCGGGAAACTCGTCACGCATCACGCGCTCGGCGACCGATCGCCAGAGGCGCGACGTTTCCATCACGTTCGCCTTGTCCACGGAGGTCACCCGCTGCCGCCGGGTACGCGCAAGGGCCCCGGCGGTGCGTACCACGCGCTCCACCTCGGTGGTGGTGTAGGTGCAATCCTCGCTGGCCACCTCGACGCCGTCGTCGCGTACCTGGCGCGACTTGGTGCCGAAGTAGAGTCCGCCGGTGAGCTCACGGACGATCACCAGGTCGACCCCGGCGAGACGTTCGGGCCGCAGGGGCGAGAACTCTGCCGAGACCCCAAAGATCCGAACCGGCCGGATGTTGGCGAACGTCCCCAGGTGACGACGCAGCGCAAGGAGCCCGCGCTCCGGACGATCGCTGCGCCCGGGGTCGTCCCAGCGCGGACCACCGACCGCCCCGAGCAGGACGGCGTCGGCGCCCTCGACGAGCGTCACGGTGTCGGCAGGGAGCGAGCTGCCGGTGGCGTCGAGCGCGGCGCCGCCGATGAGTCCGTGATCGATGTCGAACCGGTGTCCAAAGCGCTGGGCAGCGGCCTGGAGAACGCGAAGTCCCTCGGCAGCCACCTCGGGACCGACACCGTCACCCGGGAGTGCGGCGATGCGAGCGTGCACGGGTTGATGCTGTGAGTGATTGGTCAGGCGACCGGACCCGGAGCCGCGAGCCGGAGGCATCGTCAGGCGCGAGTCGCGACGGGCGCAGGATTGGCGGCTTCGTGGCGCGCGATCTCGGCGTCGGCGCCACGCAGGTACTGCAGCTGGTCGATTCCCTCCAGCAGGCAGTGTCGTGCGAAGGGGGCAAGGGGGAAGGGCCATGCCTCACCCGCGGCGCTGACGCGCAAGGCGGAGACGTCGACCGTGACCGGCACATCCGGCGCGGAGGCGAGGTGCCTGACGAGTGCGGCATGCCCCTCGACGGAGAGTTGTGCGGGGACGAGGCCGTTCTTGAGCGCGTTGTTGCGGAAGATGTCGGCGAACGATGGAGCGATCACCACCCGAATGCCGAAGTCGGCCAGCGCCCACGGCGCGTGCTCGCGAGACGATCCGCAGCCGAAGTTGCGCCCGCCCACGAGCACGCTCCGCCCGGAGGCACCGGGGGCGTTGAGGGGAAAGGACGCCACGGGGCTGCCATCCTCGCCGTATCGCCAGTCGGCGAAGAGGTGCGCGCCCAGCCCTCGGCGCTGCGTCGTCTTGAGGAAGCGGGCGGGGATGATCTGGTCGGTGTCGATGTCGTCCACCGGCAGGAGGATCGCGGCGGATGTCACGCGTTCGAGGGGAGGCATGCTCAGTCCAGGGTGCGAACGTCGCAGATCGCACCGCGAATGGCGCTGGCCGCCGCGGTGAGTGGCGAGGCCAGGAAGGTGCGTCCTCCCTTGCCCTGGCGCCCCTCGAAGTTGCGGTTGCTCGTGCTCACGGCGTACTGTCCCGGTGACAACTGGTCGCCGTTCATGGCGATGCACATGGAGCAGCCGCTCTCGCGCCACTCGCCGCCAGCTGCACGAACTATGGCGTCTATCCCCTCGGCCTCCGCCCGTGCCTTGACCGCCTGCGAGCCAGGGACCACCAGGAGGCGCACGTGTGGCGCCACCCGCCGACCGCGCAGGATGCCCGCGGCCGAGCGGAGGTCTCCCAGCCGCGAGTTGGTGCAGCTGCCGATGAAGACGACGTCGACCGGCGTTCCGGCGATCGGGCCGCCGGCCTCTAGTCCCATGTAGCGCAGCGCCTGCTCCACCTGCGCGCCTTCACGCGGGTCCGGAAGGGCAGCCGGTGATGGAATCGTCGCTGTCACGGGGATCGTCATGCCGGGGTTGGTGCCGTACGAGATCATCGGCTCGAGTGTGGAGGCATCGAGTGTGACGGTGCGATCGTACCGGGCGCCGTCGTCGGAGCGCCAGGCGGACCAGCGCTGGACGGCCACCTCCCACGCGGAGCCGCGCGGCGCGTGCGGTCGCCCCGCGAGCCAGCGGAAGGTGATATCGTCAGGCGCAATGAGCCCCGCGCGCGCGCCGGCCTCGATGGCCATGTTGCAGACCGTCATGCGCCCCTCCATGTCCATCGACCGGATGGCGCCTCCCGTGAACTCGAGGACGTGGCCGGCCCCGCCGCCCACGCCGATGCGGGCGATCACCGCCAGGATGACGTCCTTGGCGGAGACCCCGTTCCGCAGCGTGCCGTCGACGCGCACCTCCATGGTGCGGGGGCGAGACTGGAGCAGGCACTGGGTGGCCAGGACATCGGCCACCTCCGACGTGCCGATGCCGAAGGCCAGCGCGCCAAAGGCACCGTGCGTGCTGGTGTGCGAGTCGCCGCACACGATCGTCATCCCTGGCTGCGTGAGTCCCAGCTCCGGGCCGATCACGTGGACGATCCCGCGTGCCGGATGGTCCAGGTCGAGCAGCGGGACGCCGAACTCGGCACAGTTGGCGCGCAGCGTGTCGAGTTGCGCCGCGGCCTGCGCGTCGTGCACCGCCAGCCGGCGCGTGCCAGGGTCGACGATGGTGGGAGTGGAGTGGTCCATCGTGGCCAGCGTCTGTGCCGGACGACGCACCGGCAGGCCGCGCCTGCGCAGCTCCGCAAACGCCTGCGCCGACGTCACCTCATGCACCAGGTGCAAGTCGACGTACAGGACGGCGGGTGCTTCCGGCGTCTCGGCGCGCACCAGGTGGGCGTCCCACACCTTCTCGATGATGGTGCGCGGTCTGGTGCCGGGCATTCGGTCGCTTCCGGGAGATGCAACGGGCGCGGCGGTGGTGGAGGCGTTCATGCTGTCGTCCCCGCCGGCGCTGGCCCGACGGCCGCGAGGGCTCGCTCGTCCGGTGCTGCGTCCGCCCCATTGCCGGTGGAGCGCGAACGCAGCAACGAGTTGAGCGCGCTCACATACGCCTCCGCCGTCGCGACCAGGATGTCGGTGTGCACGGCAAACCCGGTGAAGCGCGCGCCGCGCGGAGCATCCTCCTGCGCGTGCGTCTGCGTCGATTCGGCACCGGTCCCGGAGGTGGGGCGCAGGCGCACGGTGACGCCGCCGACGGCGTTGATCCCCTCGGTGATGGCGTCAACGGAGAACTCGACCAACTCGGCGACGTCGCCCACCACGCGGTTGATCGCCGCGCAGACGGCGTCGACCGGACCGTCGCCCTGCGCCGCCGCCACCAGGGGCGCGCCATCGGGGCCGGCGAGGCGCACCGTGGCAGTGGGAATGGCGTGGGTGCCTGACGAGACCTGCACCAGCTCCAGGTGGTAGATGGCCAGCGGGCGCCGGGTCTCGCCGGCAACGATGGCCTCGATGTCACGGTCGTCCACCACCTTCTTGCGGTCGGCCACGTCCTTGAACTTCTGGAAGACGTTGGCGAACTCCTGTTCTCCAAGGCGGTGCCCGTTCCCCTCGAGGTGCCTGCGCAGCGCATGCCGCCCGGAGTGCTTGCCCAGGACGAGCCGGCATCCCTCGAGCCCCACCACGTCGGCGCTCATGATCTCGTACGTGAGCCGGTGCTTGAGGACACCATCCTGGTGGATCCCGGCCTCGTGCGCGAACGCGTTGCTCCCCACGATGGCCTTGTTGGGAGGTGTGCGCACGCCCGTGCATTGCGAGACCAGGCGAGAGGCGCGCCCGATCTCCCGCGTCTCGACGCGCGACTCCA
>CAZVDJ010000040.1:0-15235 GCA_964626245.1 uncultured Gemmatimonadaceae bacterium | reverse complement strand
CATCGCGCGCCTCGCGGACGGTAATGGCGCAGTGCTGATCCAGGCGCTGCGCAAACGACGCCGTGAAGCCGGCCGGCATGTGCTGCGCGATGACCGTCCCGGGGGCGTTGGCGGGAAATCGGGTGAGCAGCTGCTCGATGGCACCGGTCCCGCCGGTGGACGCGCCGATCCCGATGAGGCGGTCGGTCGTGCGGATGTGCCCGATGTGCGGCGCCTGGGTCCCGGCGGAGGGGAGCGGCGCTTCGCGACGCCGCAAGGTTGCCCGCGACGCCGCGCGCACCGCACTCACCAGGTGGCGTTCCACGTCGGGGACGGAATACTGCGTGCCGGGCTTGGGCACGACATCGACCGCCCCGAGCGCCAGGGCGCGCACCGCCGCTTCGGAGTGTTTGGGGGTGAGCGACGAGACGATGATGACCGGGAGCGGGTAGTGGTGCATGAGCCGCTCCAGGAACGAGAGACCGTCCATGCGGGGCATCTCGACGTCCAGCGTCACCACGTCGGGACGGAGCTCGATGATCTTGTCGCGCGCGACGTAGGGATCCATCGCGGTCCCGACGACCTCGATGTCCGGGTAGCGCGACAGCTCCTCGCTCAACGCGCGGCGGACCACCGCCGAATCGTCTACCACCAGGACGCGGATGGGCATGACGGGACCGGTCGGGGTCAGGCGGCGGGGCGCATGACGAGCGCGATGTCCGCGCGCCCGCCCTCGACCTCGAGGGCGATGTGGGCATCCGGCGCCCCGAGCGTGTCGATCGCCGCCTGCCAGGACGGGAAGTGGCGCGGCACGCCGAGCGAGAAGACGGCGGTGACGCCGGCCACGCGCGGCAGGACATTGCCGCAGATGACGTTGGCCGCCTCACCCAGCGCGTCCCGCTGGTCGCTGGGCGACGCGGGCTCGTCGAGTCCGAGCATGTTGCCGGCCATGGACGGCAGGATCCCGCCCGACAGTTGCAACACGACACCGCCGCGTGCCTCGCCCTCGAAGGCGACGGCCACCACGCCGTCCACCCCCTCGCCGGGGACGTCGGAGGCGTCGCCCGGCTCGGCGAAGCAGTAGGCGAGGCTCTCGAAGGTCTCGGTCGCGGCGTCGGCGATCCGGGAGGCGAAGGACTCAGGCATCGGCGACTCCGAGGACGCGCAACACGGTCGTGCGCACCTGTTCGGGGGTGAAGGGCTTGTGGATGAACGAGGCGCCGCGCGCCTTGAGCGCCTCGATGCGCGTCTCCGACCCTTCGGTGGAGACGACGATGAGGGCAACTCCCGCCAGGCGGGCGTCCTCGCGCACGCGCTGGATGAGCTGCTCGCCGTTCATCACGGGCATGTTGATGTCGACGAGGGCCAGGTCGACGTCGTGCGCGGCGAGGAGCGTCAGCGCCTCGGCGCCGTCTCCCGCCTGATAGACGTTGGTCAACGGGAGGCCGCTCAGCCGCAACGTGCGAATGAGCATGGAGCGCATGACGGCGCTGTCGTCGACCACCAGGACATTGAGAGCCATACCGGTTCCTTCCTCGCGGGGATCAGAGCGTGGATTCGCGGCCGTTGGTCTTCACGAGCACCTCGCCCGAGTTGACCTGCAGGAAGACGGTGCGCGACAGGCGCTGTCCTCCCACGTCCTCGGCGCGCAGGATCACGCCGTTCTTCCAGAGCAGCTTCTTGAGGGTGAGCACGTTGCGCTTGCCCACCTGGAAGGAGTCGGGCTGCTCGCCGTCGCCGGTAGCGGCCCCACCCACGACCTTCACGACGAGCCGTTCCTTCTGCGCCCCGGCGCGGTACGCCGCGCGAAAGAGCTCGGGGACGCCGGTGTCCACGAACATGCACGGGTTGCGCTGGGCCTTCTGCGGGTCGATCTCGGACGACGGGAGCATGACGTGCAGCAGCCCCCCGACGCCCGACACGGGATCGTGCACGCACACGCCGAGGCAGCTGCCCAGGGCATAGGTGACGAGTCGTTCGCCGCCGGCGGACGACACGGCCATTTCAGCGATCCCGATGACGCGATCGGTGACGGTCTCGGTGGATGGCATGGATGCCTAACGGCGGTAGGTGGCAGGTTGGACGTACGACAGCCCGTGCCGGAGTCCGCTGAGGCTCTCGGAGTGCCCCACGAACAGGTACCCGCCGGGCGCCAGCAGCTCGGAGTACCGGGCGACCAGGCGCTCCTGCGTGGGCTTGTCGAAGTAGATCATCACGTTCCGGCAGAGGATGACGTCGAAGGGCCCGCGCATGGGCCAGTCACCCATCAAGTTGAGCCTGGCGAATTGCACCAGGTCGCGCGTGGGTTGCACGACGCGATAGCTCCCCGGCGGCGTGGAGCCCTCGAAGTGCGCGTGGCGCAGCTGTGCCGGGACGTCGTCCACCACGTCGGCGTCGTACGTGGCGGCACGCGCCCGCTGGAGCACGCGCGCCGAGATGTCGGTGGCCAGGATGCGCACGCGCGAGGCGGCACTGCCCAGCGTCTCGCGCGCCACCATCGCCAGGCTGTACGGCTCCTCCCCCGTGGAGCAGCCGGCGCTCCAGATGCGTATGGGCCCGCTCGACCGCTCCAGCGCCGGGAGGATCGTGCGCTCGAGGAGGCGGAAGTGCTCGGCCTCGCGGAAGAAGGAGGTCTTGTTTGTCGTGAGGACGTCGACCATTTCCGCGAGCTCCGCGCGCGAGGTATCGCGCTCCACGAGCTCGAGGTACTCGCCCACGGTGGCCACGCCGAGCGCCCGCAGTCGCTTGGAGAGTCGCGAGCGCACCAGGCTCTCCTTTCCCGCGGGGAGCTGGATGCCGGCGACGCGCGCGACCAGCGCTCCCACCTGCCGGAACTGGGCGTCGGTGAGATCGAGGGACGGCAGGAGGGCGCTCGAGGGAAGCGTCATCGCGTGTCGCTCACGCCTCGGCGTGGGAGGCGGCGGTCACCGTGTCGACTTCCGTCGCGGTGAGGACGCGGTCGATGTCCAGCAGCAGGCGCACACGCCCCTCGCCCTTGGCGAGGCCCAGGAGGTACTCCGTGCTGACGTCGACACCGAAGGACGGGGTGGGCTCGATCTCGCCATCGGCGATGGAGAGGACCTCCGAGACCTTGTCGACCACCACGCCCAGCTGGATGCCGTGCACCTGCACGACGATGATGCACTGCTCCTCCGCTCCCTCGTGCGGCATGCCGAAGCGCTCGCGCAGGTCGATGATCGGAATCACCTTGCCGCGCAGGTTGATGACCCCACGCACAAACGACGGGGTGCGCGGCACGCGCGTGATGGGGAGCATCCCGATGATCTCGTGGACCTTCAGGATCTCCACACCGTACTCCTCGTCGGCGAGGTAGAAGGTGAGGTACTTGCCGGCCTGCGCGAGGCGGGCGGTGGCGGAGGTAGGAGAGGCGGTGGTCATGAGTGGCGTCCTGGCGGTCAGGCGACCGCGCGCTTGGGGGCGGGAGCGGAATCACCCGCGTCGGCGCTGCGGGCGAGGGTGAGGAGTTCGTTGACGTCGAGGATGAGTCCCACGCGACCGTCGCCGAGGATGGCGCCGCCGGAGATGGCGCCGACGCGGCCGATGCCGTTGCCGAGCGTCTTGGCCACCACCTGCTGCTGGCCCAGGAGCTCGTCGACCAGCAGGGCGGTGCGCTGGTTGCCATCGCCCACCACCATCAGGAGCGCCTGCGTGGGATCCTCGGCGGCGCCCCGGACGCCAAAGACGCGATGCAGCCGCACCAGCGGCATGACCTCGTCGCGCAACATGACCATCTCGCCGCGGCCGGCGACGGTGCTCAGCGCACTGCGGGCCGGGCGGAACGAGAGGTGGATGTTGATGGTGGGGACGATGTAGCGCTCCGCCCCCACGCGCACGAGCATGCCGTCGGTGATGGCGAGCGTGAGCGGGAGGCGCACGAGGAAGGTGGTCCCCTGCCCGGCCACCGACTGGATGTCGATGCGGCCGCGCAGCGCCTCGATGTTGCGACGGACGACGTCCATGCCCACCCCGCGGCCGGAGACGTCGGTGATCTTCTCAGCGGTCGAGAACCCGGGGGCGAAGATCAGGTCGAAGACCTCCTGGTCGGTCATCCCGTCGCCGGTGGCGATGAGTCCCTGCTGCACCGCCTTGCGCACGATCTTCTCGCGGTCCAGTCCGCGGCCGTCGTCGCGCAGCTCCACCACGACGTTGCCGGAGGCGTGGTAGGCGGAGAGGCGCACCGTGCCGTGCTCGGGCTTGCCCGCGACGCGCCGGAGCTCGGGAGGCTCGATGCCGTGGTCCACCGAGTTGCGCACCATGTGCACCAGCGGGTCGCCCAGGAAGTCGACCATGTTGCGGTCGATTTCCGTGTCCTCGCCCTCGGCGACGAACTCCACGCGCTTGCCGCTCTTGATTCCGAGGTCGCGCACGAGGCGGGCGACCTTCTGGAACGGCGCCTTGAGCGGCACCATGCGCATGGCCATGGACAGGTCTTGCAGCTCGCGGACGATCTTCTCGGCGTGGGAGACCTTGCGATTGAGCTCGAGGTGCCCACCCTGCTTCACGACCGGATCCTGCGAGATCATCGACTCGGCGATCACCAGCTCGCCCACCATCTCGATCAGGCGATCGAGGCGCTCGGTGCGCACGCGGAGCGTCGCTTCGCTCCCGCCGCGGTCACCACCGACCCGGCGGCCGGCGCCCGCGGAGGCCCCATCGCGCGATGGCTGGCCGTCGTCCCCGCGCCCGTCGTCGTCGCGCGCGGCATCCTCGGTGCGCGGCGCCTGGCCCCCCGCCTCGGAGATGCCGGCGGCCTCGGGGTTGCGCACCACCCGCAGCAGCGCGGCGTAGCCTTCCGGCAGCCGAGTGCGCGCACCCTCGAGCGAGCCCTGCGTGGCGTCGAGCAGCGAGCGCAGCAGGTCGCACGAGCGCAGCGCGAGGTCGGCATAGCCGCCGATGCAGCGGATCTCGCGATCGCGCACGCGGCTGAGCACCGTCTCGGCATGATGGGCAAACTCGGTGATGGCGTGCAGGGCGAGGAACGCCGACGTCCCCTTGATCGTGTGGAAGGCGCGGAAGATGGTGTTCACCGCCTCCGCGTCGTCGGGGTCGATTTCCAGGCCCAGGAGCCCGGCCTCGGCCTGCTCGAGCAGCTCGCGGCTCTCGCTGATGAAGTCGACCAGCAGCGAGCGGTCGACGTCCTCGGGCAGGAGGCTGGCGGTGAGCGCGGCGAGGTCGACCTGTTCCTCGGCGGGAGTGCCGACGGCTGCAACGAACGCCGGCGACGGGGCGCGCGTCGCGACCAGTGCCGGCGAGGGTGCGGGAGCGGCGGGCGCCTTCACGGACGCAGCGCTCGCGGTGGGCGCCTGCAGGGCGGCGCCGTCTGCGTTGGCGGGCGCCTGATCGAGCGCCAGGGCCAGGCGATCGCGGAGGTCGAGGCGGTTCTGCGCGGCGACCACGATCTTCTGGACGTCAAGCGCGGCGCGCTCGCGCGCGTCGGCGGCAACGCCCATCCAGCGGAAGAGGGCGTCGCCCATGAGGGCGCGGACGCCCTCGGGGAGCTTGGGATCGTCGGCCAGCGCGTGCAGCGCGTCGAGCACGTCGTGGTAGTCCCCGTCACTGGCGTCGAAGGCGACGAGTCGAGCGGCGAGGTCGTTGAGCGAGTACGACGACACGGAGGAATCCGTCGGGGAGAGGGTGGGACGCGGCAGGACGCCACCCGCCGGACCAGCGGGCGGCATCACTGGGGAGTGTCGGCCGGTCCGGGCCTCTACTTGATGGGGGATGTGCCTGTGACTACAGCACTTGCAGCTGTCGGAACATGAGAGGTTCCCAAGGCACGAGGGCGCCACCGCGCATGCGGTGGCGCCCTCGTGCCGGCCGACGGGCCGCGAGCGTTAGGCGCTGGCCTTCGCGGCGATGATCTCGTCCGCCACGGCCTGGCGCTCCTCGCGGTTCTGCGTGGACGCGTTCGGGTCGTACGTCACGGGACCGTCCTCGCCGGGCTCCACCGCCCCGTCATCCAGGTGCGGGCGGCCGAAGACCGAGGGATCGAAGGCGCGCGCGATGTTGGTCAGGCGCGCCTCCATCTCGGTGAGCACCGCGGAGGCGTACGTCAGCTGCTGGCTGGTGATGTCCTGGAACTGCATGTGCCCCATCAGCGCGAACAACTCGTCGCGCAGCGCCGCCCGGGTGGACGCCCCCTGCTCGTCAGGTTCCCCGTGCGCTCCCGCGTAGGCGTCCAGGTCATCGACCATGGTGTTGGCCCGGTCGAGCCCGTTGAGGATGTCCGTCGCCGCCGTCTCGGTGGCGTTTGTCACCTCGCGCAGCTTGTCGTGCGTGTGCTGGATCTTCTCCACCGCCGCACGCTCGAGGAGGTTGCGGCTCTGGCGCAGCGAGTCGAGGACGCCGAGGATCTCGGCGTACCCCTTGGCCAGGAGGTCGGAGAGTCCCACCAGCCCCAGGGCCGTTCCGTTGCTGGCGGAGATCGCCGACGCCACGCGGTCCTCGAGGGAAGTGGCATCGTCGTGATCCAGTTCTCCCATGTCCTGGATCGCGTTGTCCACGAGGCGAAGCGTCGCTTCGGAGTCGTAGAGCAGTTCGCTTGGCTGTTTCGCGCTCATGATCAGGCTGCCGCCGCCGCGCCGGAGAGGACGCCGTCGATCTTCTCCTTCAGGACCTGCGGCGTGAACGGCTTGACGATGTAGTTGTTCACCCCGGCCTGCACCGCGGCAATGATGTCTTCCTTCACGCTGCGGGTGGTCACCATGAGTATGGGGACCGCCTTGCCATCGGGATGGCTGCGCAGGGCGCGCGTGAGGTCGAGGCCCGACATGTTGGGCATGTTCCAGTCGGTGATGACGAACTGGATCGAGGCATCGAACTTGTCGAGCGCTTCCCGCCCGTCGCCGGCCTCGACGTTCTCGTTGTAACCAATGCGCTGCAGCGAATTGACGAGGATGCGGCGCATCGTGGCCGAGTCGTCGACGACGAGGATCTTCATGCTCAGGGTCTCCTGCTGGCGATGGGGCTAGACGTCGCCGCGGTCGAGGATGCGTCGCGCCACCTCACCGACGACCGCGTCGGTGTCGTAGGCGCCTGCGAGCACCCGCCGGCGAATTTCGTTGAGGCGTTCGGGCGTCTCCGGCGTCGTCTGCTCGACCCGCGACGCCTTGGCGCGTCCCGCGTCCGAGATCTCGACCCGGTCGTACTTCTCTATCTGGGAGGGGGTGCGCGAACCCCGACGATCACGCGGGTCGACCGGCTGGGTCGTCACCTCACGTGCGCGATCGGGACGCTGCGGCCCCCCGTTTCCACCTTGAATCTTCATGGAGCTCCTCCTTCTCCTGAGGTATCGGCAGTCGCCGGGCGGAACTTAATGCCCACCCGCGCCGCCGATGGGCCGACTACCGGTGGTGTGAAGACCCGTCGCCACGCCGTTGCCGGCGTGGGGTGCCGTCGCTGCGGCGGCGGCGGATCCTGACACCACGACTAGAGCCGTTCATCAACGGTCGACGTGGGCGCTGCGGTGACGGCGTGTTGCGCCTGATGTCGTCGACGGAGCAGTTCCTGTACCACACCACTCCCCAGGACCGGCGCCACGCCACCGACGGGCGGGGGCGGGGCCACGCGGTGCAGCTCGGCCACTGCGGCCTGGATGAGCTGCTGCACCTCGGCGGATGGTGGCTCTCCCTCCGACTCCGCCGGCTCCGTCAGGTGCGACTGCAGGGCGCCCAGCACTTCGGCCAGGAGCGCAGCGTCGCGCGGCGAGGGCGGGTCGAACGGCGATTCCCAGCGGGGAGGCATGGCGCGACCACCGTCAGCGGGTGAGGTCGAGGCGCGACGGCTCGCCGTGCCCGACCACTGCCGTGTAGGCCGAGCGCGCCGCGTCGTCGTGGCGCAGGCGGTCGATCTGCTCGCCCAGGGTGGTGCGCGCGGCTTGCGCCTGGCGCTCCAGCTCGGCGTTGGCGTCGGCGGCCGCGCGTGCGGCGAGTTGCGCGGGGCCCAGCGCCGCGTCGAGGGCGGAGCGCGAAGCATTGCTGCTGGCGACACGCCTCGAGGCGTCGATCCCCTGCAGCACCAGCGCGGCGCGTGCGCTCACCAGGTCGCGCGCGTCCAGGGCCGCGCCCAGCGCCGCGTCGTCGCCCGAGGCGCACGCGCGAATGCCGGCGTGGGAGAGCGCGGTAAACCGTTCGAAGAGCGCCTGGAGCTCGGCCGCATGCTCGCTGATGGGGCGCACGGGAACGGCGGTGGACGCGGTGGCGGCCACAGGACCGCTGGGGCGCGGCCTGCCGTCGCGACCGTAGGTGACGCGCGGCGGCATGATCAGGACGCGGCGACGGCGACGGGAGCCGACGCGCCCGGCGCGCCTTGCGCGACCTGGGCAAAAGCCGCGTGCAGCTCGGTCGCGATGCCGATGATGGCGTCCAGGCGCGCGGCATCGGGCTTGACGCCCAGGACGGCCAGCTCGCCCAGCATGAAGGTGTACAGGGCGAGCAGCCGGCCGGCGAGGTCGCCCCCCTTGTCGCGGTCGAGGGTGACGAGCAGCTCGGTGAGGGCGGCGCGCGCTCTCTCCAACGACTCGCAGCGCGGGCCGGGATCCCGCTCCGCCGACTGGAGCCGCGCGCGTCGCAGGTGGGTCAGCAGGTGCTCGTAGACGATGACGACGAGGCGCGCGGGCGAGGCGGAGAGGACCTCCGCCTCACGATAGCGCGCGGCCTGCTTGGCGAATGCGCCGTACGACATGCAACCTCACCTCGGACGTGGATGCGGCGGCGCAGGCAGCCCGGACGGGCTACCGGGAGTTGGAGGCCTGCATCGACGAGATGAAGCTCGAGAGCGAGGTCCCCTGCGCCTGGATTCGGCTGATCGCCCGCTCCATTTCCGTGAACTGCTTCAGCAGCGCGGTTCGGCGGCGGTCGACCTGCTGCTGCAGAGTATCGGCACGAATGGTGAGGTCGTTGATCGTGCGCTCCAGCTGCTGCTGCGCCTCGTAGATCGTCCCGTCGGGTCGGGCGAAGAGATCCGAGGTGTTGGCCAGCATTCCCCCCACGCCCAGCGTGAAGCTGATGTTCCCCACGGCGCCGGTGGCGGTCCCGGTGTAGGTGATCGCGAGGCCGTCGACGGGCTGGCCCACGATGGCCGGCGTGGCGGTGAGCACCTGCCCCGCCCCGGTGGCCGCCTCGCCGCCAATGGTCCCGGCGACGTCGGTGCCAGCAAAGGTGCCGGCCGCGATGCCGAGTTGCGCGGTGCCGTCGGCGCCGCCGGCGGTGTAGCCGACGGTGAAGGTGGAGCCGCTGCCGTGGCGCGATCCGGTGAGGACCAGCTCGTTCCCGCTCTTGCTCGCGGTGATCGCCATCTTGGAGTTGGCGAAGAGCGAGTTGAGGCGGGTGACGATGGTGTCGATGGTATCGCCGTTGGCGAGCGAGATGCTCCCCGAGGCGCCACTGATGGAGTCGGTGATGGTGAGCGTGTCCGCCGTGCCATCGTCGACGTAGGTGCCGGAGAATCCAACGCCGGTGGTGGCCGGGGTGGTGGCCGCCGCCGTGATGTTCACGGCGTAGCTCCCCGGGACGCTCTTGTCGGTGGAGGACCAGTACGACAGCTGGCTGTTGGTGCTGGTGCCGGCGGTGGTGAAGAGCGAGACGACGTCGGTGAAGTTGCCGGTGAGGGCCGCCTTGAAGACCGACTCGTCGAGCTTGAGCGAGCCGTCCGATTGCAGGGCGAGCCCGGCGGAGCCGGCGCGCACGTAGCTGCCGCTCAGCCCCGAGACGTTGGAGAGGAGCTGGGAGGTGACGCTGGCGATCGTCGAGCGCAGCGTCGAGTTCCCCTTGAGCGGGGCCCCGTCCTTCTGCTGCTCGGTGCGGAAGGCGACGAGCGCGTTGTACGAATCGGCGACCGCCTTCACCTTCGTGCTCAGCGCATCGAGGTCGCGATCGATCGTGAGCGACACCGTCGTCCCGACCTCGGCCTGCTGCAGGTTGAGCGTGACGCCGTTGAGCGCGTCGGTGATGGTGTTGGACGCTCGCGAGACCACGACGCCGTCGACACGCGCCTTGGCATCGGTGCCCGCGACCACTTCACGCTGGCGCCCAACCGTGCTGACCAGCTGACGGCCGAGCGAGACGACGCTTCCGTCGGCGGCGCGGGTCGCGGTGAGCGAGAGCGAGAGCTGGGAATCACCCGACGTCCCGTCGGTCAGGACGATCTTGCCGCCGCTCAGCGACGCGGTCGCGGGGCGCGAGCCGGCACCGAAGCCGCTCGTGGCGTCGTTGATCTTGCCCAGGAGGGTGGCGACCGTGTCACCAGCCCCCACGGTGAAGGAGAGCGAGACGGCGCTTCCGTCACCGCGCTGCCCCTGCACCGAGAACGTGTCGCCGGCCACCAGCCCCAGCGCGTTGCCATTCACCTGCAGCGCGGACAGGAGGGTGGAAGCACCGGCGGTGGCGCCGAGCGCATCGGTGTAGGCGTTCTCGCTTTGCACCTGCTGCGCGATTCCGCCGCGCCAGCTCTTCACGAACCCCAGCACCTCGAGGGCGCGTTGGCCGTCGACCGTGGAGGCGGTGATCGTGTCGGACGTGACGAGCCGATAGGAGGTCTTGCTCCCCGCGACCTCCGACGTGACCGAGGCGTTGCCACCGGCGGCGGCGATGCGCGCGGCGATGGAGGCCAGCGAGTCGACGGTGAGGTCGACCGCGATGGTGCGTCCGCCCACCTCGATGGTGCTCGGCGGCGGCATGCTGACGCCCAGCATCGTCGCGATCGCGGCGGTGGTCGACGACACCTTGGCCGACTGCACACCACCGTTGGCGGCGAGGTTCAGCGACTTGGTGCTGTCGACGAGTCCGATCTGCTGCAGCGTGCCGGCGGCGTCATCGATGAGTTCGATCCCGGAGGCCCCGGTCTGGTCGGCCGACAGGATGAGGCGGTGCTGGGTGGCGCCGGTGCTGAGCACCGACGCGGTGACCCCCGACGGCGTGGCGCCGGCATTGAGGGCGTTGATTTTGTCGCGGACGTTGCTCAGGGTGTCGGTGGCGACCACCGTCACCTTCTGGCCGTTGATGCCAAACTCTCCAGTGATCCCCAGCGCCGTGGAGGCACTGGTGACGACCGTTCCGCTCAGCTTGTTGGCGCGCGCGACGTCCAGGACCTCGACGGCGTAGGTGCCGGGCGAGGCGCCCGCGGCAGCCGATGCCGTGAGGAGCGTGCGTCCGGTGGTGACGCTCGTGCCGCCCGAGACCTTGAAGGCGCCGAACGCGCTCGCGTCGCGCAGGGCACGCGAGGCGTCGCGGAACTTGACCGCCAGCGACTGGTAGCGCGACCACGCATCCACGCGGCTCTGCGCCTGCGACTTGCGCGTGGTAACCGGGTCGAGCCGCCGCTGCTTGTCGATCGCCACCAACTGGTCCACGAGGTCGCGCCATTGCACGCCACTCGCCAGACCGCTGAAACTGCCAACCGGATCAGCCATGGAGTTCCCTGCCTATTGGTGCGAAGTCCCGGGACCGGCGTGAGCGCCGACCCCGGGAGGCTTCGCGGTCCTTCCTGCGTCGCTTAGCCGCGGAGCAGGGAGAGGATGCTCTGGCCCGACGAGTTGGCCTGGGCCAGCATCGCGGTGCCGGCCTGCGAGAGCACCTGGTTCTTGGTGAAGGCCGTCATCTCCTGCGCCATGTCCAGGTCGCGGATCGTCGACTCGGCCGCGCTGAAGTTCTGCATCGTGGTGCGGACGTTCTCGGTCGCGACCTCGATCCGGCTCTGCAGCGAACCGATGACACCGAGGGCCGTGTTCACCGCCGTGATGGCGACGTCGATCTGCGACAGCGCGCTCTGGGCGTTGGCCAGCGTGGTCGGGTCGGTCGAGACGGTGAGGGTGGACGACGTCAGGTTCAGCGAGGAGCCGGAGATCGTGATCTTGTCGTTGCCGCTGTACTGGCCCGACGAGGACACGAGGAAGGTGCCGGTGCCGGCGCCGATCGTGATGTTGCCGGCCAGCGAGGACGCGGTGACCGCCTGGTTCGTGTCGATCGTGACGCCGAGCGACGAGAAGTTCAGCGACTGCTTCGCGCCGGCGGTGACGCCGAGGGTCTGCGTGGTGGAGCCGTTGGTCAGGGTCGCGACGCTGCCGCCCGAGGACAGGGTCAGCGCGCCGGTGCCGGCGCCCGTCAGCTTCACGTCGTACACGCCCGTCGAGGTGCCGAGCGCCGTCGAGGCGGTGTCCACCGTGGCGCCGAAGGCACCGTTCAGGAGCGTGTTGCCCTGGAACTTCACCGTGGAGACCGTACGATCGATTTCGTTCCGGAGCGCCTGATACTCCGTCGTGATGCGCGAACGGCCGGCCGAGTCGACGTTGTCAGACGCCGCCTGCGACGCGAGTTCCTTCATGCGCTCGAGCATCTTCTGCACCGTGCCGGCCGCACCTTCGGCGATGTTCAGCACCGAGTTGGCCTGCTCGGAGTTACGCGCCGCCTGCCCGAGCGAGCGAATGTCCGCACGAAGGACGTTCGCGATGCCGAGGCCGGCCGCGTCGTCAGCCGCGCGGGTGATGCGGAAGCCCGAGGACAACTTCGCCATCGACTTCGAAACCTCTTCGTTGACGCGAGTGAGGTTTCCCTGGGCGCGCAGCGCGCTGACGTTGGTGTTGATACGCATCGTTCCTGCTCCTTGGAATTGAAGTAGGGGAATCCGTTCCCCTCAGGGGCATCGGCAGTGTGCCGTCCCTCCAAGAGCGTGTATCGGAGCGTGGCCGGCGGGACTTTAGGGGGATCTTGAAAGTCGGGTGACGGGAGACGGGAGACGGGAGTGAATTCGGCGCCTTTGGGGCGAGGCGCTGCTCGGGAGGGGCGCTTTCGTGAGCGCGGTCACATCTCGCGCACGCCACGCGGGACCTGGAAGCACGCCGAAGCCCCTCCTCCCGTCTCCCGTCTCCCGTCTCCCGTCTCCGACTTCCTCACGCCGCGGCGAGCGCGGGCGCCTCCGGGTGCCGGAAGAGCACGTTGAAGACGTAGTCGGTCTGCGGCGTCTCGTCGGGTTGCAGGCGTTGAATGAAGGACTGACCCGGCTGGAAGAGGTAGGTCTCGTAACCCAGCTCCTCCATCACGCTCCGCAGGTGGCGCTCGCTGGCCCCCATGGACTGCAGGGCGAAGCGATTGATCTCGGCGATGATGAAGGGGACGCGGACGCGGCGCAGCAGCTCGCGCGCCCCGACGAGGATTGCAAACTCTGCCCCCTCGGCGTCGATCTTGATCGCCTTGAGCGTGCGCATGTCACGTCCCTGGAAGATGGTGTCGAGCGAGGTGACGAAGACCTTGCGCGTCACCGGTGTCTCACGCGAGCGCTCGTTGAACGGGTGGCGCCCCACCTCCCACAGGGCGTGGCCGCCGTCGTTGTCGGCGTTCACGAAGAAGTCGGCGACCGACGGTGACGCCCCAACCGCCATGTGCATCGGGCGCACGTTGGTGACGCCATTCGCCTCGATGTGCTCCAGCAGGTGCGAGAAGTTCCGCGGTTCGGGCTCGAACGAGAAGACCGCCCCGCTGGGCCCCACGAGCTGCGCCGCCAGCATGGAGAAGTAGCCGACGTGCGCCCCGATGTCGACGAAGGTGTCGCCCGGCTGCAGGATGGAGCCGATGAAGTTCGACGTCTCGCCCTCGTACAGCCGGCCGGCGGTGAGGTCGTTGAGCATGAACCGCTGGCTCATGTGCTCCGGATCGAGCAGGAGGCGCAGCTGACGGGGGCCGCTGCTGGTGGTGAGCGAGATGCTGAGTTCCTGGCGCATGGGAGGCGGGAGACGGGAGACGGGGGACGGGAGGGGCTACAGCAAGGGGGCGAGCGCCTGCAGCAGGCGTGCGATCTGGGTGGGCCAGGCGTGACGGGCCATGGTGTCGGCACCGCGCGCGGCGATGGCGGCGGCGCGCGCGCGGTCGGCGTACACCGCCTCCAGCGCCTCGACCATCTCGTCGATGGCGCTTTCGCCCCATCCCTCGACGCTGCGGAAGAAGCGGGACGGCAGGCGGGAGGGACGCTGGTGCGCGAGCGGGATCACACCGCCCGTGGCCACCAGGTCGCGATGACCGGAGTTGTCGGAGACGATGGTGGGGACGCCACTGGCCATGCATTCCATGGCCACCAGGTTCGTCCCGCCCTCGCAGCGATTGGGGAAGAGGGCGACGTTCGCCTCGCGCACCACCGCACCCATCATCGCGTTGGGGACGCGGCCGATGTCCAGATGGGCGTGGGCGGGGATGCCGTGCTGCGCCAGCCACGGACCCACGAGCAGCGTGCCATCGACGGCGCGCGGGGCGCCCTGCACGTGGCCGGCCAGGTCGAGGTCGGCGATGAGCTGCGGCCAGTTGTTGTGCCAGGCCGTCAGCAGCAATGCCTCGGGATGGCGCGCGTGGAAGGCGCGGAAGGCGGCGACCACCAGGTCCTGCCCCTTCCGGTACTCCAGCTTGCCGCCCGAGAAGACGACGAAGCGCTCGGCCAGGTGGCCGCTGGACGGGGCGGGATGGAAGACGGTCGTGTCCACCCCCTGCAGCACGGTCGCGACGTGGGCAATGCCGAGCCCGCGCAGGACCTCCTCGTTCCAGTGCGACCCGGTGACGATGAGTTCGAGCGAGCGGGCACGGCGCAGGGCATCCGCATCGAAGGCCGTATCCTCGAAGAAGATCACGCCGGCGTTGCGTCTGGCGGTGACCCGCTCCCACAGGGCGCTGTGCCCGAAGTTGTTGCCCAGGGCGCGCAGCATGAGGCCGTCGAACGCCAATCCCGACGGCGCACGCCCGAGGGCGGCGACGCGTTCCGCGCCCTCGCGCAGCGCACGATCCAGCCGGAAGCGCACCACCGGTGCGAGTTCGCTGGCGTCGGCCGCAAAGAGCGCCGGTCGCGCGAGCCCCGACCGTTCCACGCCCAGCGCGAGATGGGTTCCGTACACGCCCCAGCCGGTGTCGGCACGCAACTCCCAGTCGATGCCCACCATCGGGGTCGAGGCATTCGCGCCCGCCGATTCCTCGCGAAGCGGCACCGTCATCGGCGCCGCCTGCGCGCGCCCGGCCGCGTCGGCCGCATCGGCCGCGTCGGCCGCATCGGCCGAGAGCGCGTCGAGCATGTCCTGCGTGATCGAGAGGAGCGACTGCGCGCGCGCCGGGTCGTCGATGGCGTCGAGCGACGGCTCGCCGTCGATGAGCGACAGGGCCACCGTGATGTAGCCGCACGCGGCGAGCGCATCGAGCGCCGGTCCCTCGCTCGCCGGTACGACCGCAGACCAGAGCACGGCGGCCGGCCAATGCGCCTGCGCAGCCCG
>CAZVDJ010000039.1:0-15661 GCA_964626245.1 uncultured Gemmatimonadaceae bacterium | reverse complement strand
GAGGACTCGGCCAGTGCGCTATCGAAGCGCCGGGCTGATGATTGCAGCGAAGGCGTTTCTGGCCCGGTTCAGGCGCGACTTCACCGTTCCCAGGTTGCACGCCGTGATCTCCGCGATCTCCTCGTACGACTTTCCCTCCAGCTCCCGGAGGACGAAAACCTGCCGGTGATGCTCGGGTAACTGGTCCACTGACTGCTCCACCAGCTCCCGCAGGTGCCGCTTGCGGTACAGATCGTCGGGGCGCGACGCCGGATCCTCGAACTGCAGCGGGCGATCCTCGTCCTGCCAGTTCTTCCGAATGGTCTGGAAGAGCACGAGCGGATTCCGCGACCGATTGCGCAGTTCGTTCTTGGCCAGGTTCGACGCGATGGTGTAGATCCAGGTCGAGAACTTCTTGGACCGGTCGAAGCGGTGCAGGTGCCGGTACACGCGAATGAACACTTCCTGCACCAGGTCCTCGGCGCGCTCACGATCGCCGATGGTCCGGTAGATGAAGTTCAGGAGCCGCGTCTGGTACCGCTCCACGAGTTCCTGAAAGGCCCGCTCCTCGCCGGCGAGAAAGGCGCTGACCACCGCCCCATCCTCCACCTGGCGCAGGCGCTCGCGAACCGCCGAGCCGCCTGTGAGGGGTGTCGATTGGAGTGCCGTATCAGCCATCTGGGTCTCCTCATGTCGAGCTGCGTGGGACCGCCGCCGGGCGCGGAGTTCCCGCCTCCCTGCTCCCTGATATCAAGGCACCTCTCGTGCCCCCGGGTTCCGCCAGAGCGGCAGCACACATAAACACATATTCTGCAAGTGTTTACCGTGCGCCACGTCACCATCCACCAGACGGGGTGACTCCGCCTGCGCCCCCTTTCGTCCTCTCCGGATGACAGGGCAACGGTCCCCTTTTCTGGACAGGCGACCCGCCGCTCGTCCCTGACGCGCCCAGGCTCGCTCGAGTCGCTCACACTCCCGTCTGCTGGCGCCGCGCCCTGCCGGTCAGCGGTAATACGTGCTCCTCGAAAGGTCGGATCACCGGCCCAGACGAAATCCTGCCACGAACAGCACGGCTACGATCGTCTTGCCGTCGACGATCTCTCCCGCCTCGATGAGCCGAAGCACCTCCGACATCGGTCGCGTCACCACCTCGATGAACTCGTCGGCTTCCCGATTGCTCTCCCCCCTGGTGAGGCCGCTGGCCATGAAGAGGTGGATGCGCTCGTCGGTGAAGCCGGGCGTCGTGAAGATGGTGGTCAGGAATTCGACACGCGCAGCGCGGCACCCGGTTTCCTCGAGCAGCTCGCGCGTGGCGCACTCGAGCGGTGCTTCGCCCGGATCCAGCCGGCCCGCGGGCACCTCGTACAGGAAGCGCTCGGCGGCGTAGCGATACTGCCGGATCAGCAGGAGCTGCGGATCCTCTCCCGACGGGTCGCTGGCGAACGGCAGCACTGCCGATGCCCCCGAGTGGCGCACCATCTCCAGCTCCCCCTGCGACCCGTCGGGAAAGCGGACCCGGTCGATGTCCAGGTTGAGGATCCGTCCGGAGTACACCCGCACGGAATCGAGTCGAGGAGAGTCGGTCATTCTGAAAGTGGCAATGAGTTACTTAATTGCCGCACCGAGCTTTCTCACGCGTGCCACTCGGCGCCGGACGCGTCGTACTGGTGCACCTCGCCCAGGGCGAGTCCCTCCAGGTGTTCGCGTACCTGCTCGGGATCACCCACCGCCACGATCTGCAGCGCGTCCCGATGCAGGTGCTCACGCGCCACGCGGAGGATGTCGTCGGCCGACGTGGCGGCAATGCGCGCGCGGTAGGTGTCGTAGTAGTCGCGTGGTAGTCCGAAGCCTTGCTGCAGCGCGAGGGCGTCCGCGATGGCCGCCGTGGTCTCGAATCGAATCGGGAAGACGCCGGTGAGGTAGTCGATCGCCAGCGATCGCTCGGTCTCGCTCACCCGCTCCGATCGCATCCGGTCGATTTCTGCCAGGACCTCCCGTACCGCAGCGGCCGAGACGTCACTGCGCACCGCAGTCGACACCTCGAACAGGCTGGCGGCACGCCGCCAGTCGAAGTGCGAGAAGGCACCGTACGTGTAGGCATGCCGTTCGCGCAGGTTCAGGTTGATCCGTGAGTTGAACAGGCCTCCAAGGATCGCGTTCATCACGGCAATCGCGTGAAAGTCCGGATGCGCGCGCGGCACCGACGGATGGCCCACGCGCAGCTCCGACTGGGGGGCGTCGGCCTTGGCCACCAAGTGCACGCCGCGAGTTGTCGCGCGTGGCGTCACCGTCAGCCGCGGCGCCGTCCCTTCCGCCGCCTCCCAGTCTCCCAGCGTGGCCTCCGCCAGCCGCATCACCTCCTCCACCCGCACGTCTCCCACCACCACCAGCGTGGCACGCGTCGGCACCAGGAAGCGCGCGTGGTGCGTCACCACGTCGCTGCGCGCCAGCGATTCCACGGAGGCTTCGTCGCCGCCATCCGGGCGCGCGTACCGCGCGTCGGGGGCAAAGCAGAGGCGCGCGAACATGTCGTCGGCCAGCCCGCGCGGCTCGGCACGCAGCTGCAACAGCTCCGCCAGCCGTTCCGCGCGAAGCCGTGCCACCTCCCCGTCCGGAAACGAAGGCTCGCGCACCACTTCGGCCAGCAGCTCCATGGCCTCGCCCAGTCGCGGTGCCAACACCGTTGTGCTGCACTCGGCATAGGTCCAGGTCACGCCCGTATCGAGCGATCCGCCCAGCTGCTCGAACGCCTCCGTCAGCGCCACGGCATCGCGCTGGCGCGTCCCCTCGGCCAGCGCCTGCGCGGTGAGTGCCGCGGCGCCGGGACGTGCAGGGTCGTCACACTCGGCGCCTGCGTCGAACATCAGCAGGATCGTCACCACCGGGAGCCGGCGCAGCGGCACCACCTGCACGCGCACCCCGTTGCCTAACGTCTGCCGCGAGACATCGGGAAAGGCGAACGGGCGCGGTGCACCGGGAGTCGGACGTTGGGCAGTCGTCATGGAGCCGTCGTCTCCTCGGCCGCGGATGCGCGGGGGCCTTCGCCTCCTCGAGCGTCCGCATCGAGCGACCGTCCCCCGGTTGCCGCCTCTCCGGCTCGCGGGAGGTAGAGCAGCGAGGCGCGGTTGTCGCGGCCCATTCGCTCGCGGCATAGGCGCCGCACATCGTCCACCGTGACGGCGTGGTAGCGCTCGTATTCCTGATTCAGGAGAAGCGGATCGCCCAGTAAAGTCGCGAACTGCGACAATTTGTCAGCCCGTGACTGTGCCGATTGCAGCGACGAGGTCAAGTCGGTCAGGATCAGTGACTTGGCTCGAGCGACCTCCCGCTCGGTCACGTCACCCGAGTGTAGTGCGTCCAACTCGCGTCCCACCGCTTCCTCCAATGCGTGGCCCGTGATGCCCGGGCGCGCCGTGGCATCGACGATCAGGATGTCGCTTCCCTTGGCCAGGTCGAAGGTGAACGCCGACACTGCGCTCGCGCACTGCTGGTTCCGCACGAGCGAACGATAGAGCCGGCACCCGCGACTGGTCCCCAGCACCGCGCCCGCGACAGAGAGTGCGTGGTAGTCGGCGCTGCCAAAGACGGGCGCGCGCATGGCAAGGAAGAGACGGGCCACCATCACGTCGTCGTGCACCACCTCGCGATGCCATGTGCCGAAGACGGGCGGCAGTGACATGTCGGGAAGGGCAGGGCGCCCAGTGCCTCGTGGGATCGGTGCAAACCACTCCGCCACGAGTCGCCGCGCTTCATCAGTCTCGAAATCGCCCACGATCGACAGCACGGCGTTGTCGGGCGTGTAGTACACGCGAAAGAAGTCCGCCACGTCCTCCAGCGTCGCCTCACTCAGGTGCTCCATGGAGCCGATGAGGGAGTGGTGGAAGGGGTGCGCCGGCGGAAAGGCGAGCGCGGGAAGCCGTTCCCACCAGGTGCCATACGGCTGGTTGTCCACTGACCAGCGTCGCTCGTTCTTCACCACGTCGCGCTGTGTGTCGAGCTTCTCCTGCGTCATTGCCGGCAGCAGGCGCCCCATGCGATCGGCTTCGAGCCAGAGCGCTAGCGCGAGCTGGTTGGATGGGACTGTCTCGAAGTAGTTGGTGCGCTCGAGCCACGTGGAGCCGTTGAGGGTGCCGCCGGCACGTTGAACCAGCTCGAAGTGCTCGTTGGCCGCGACATGCTCCGACCCTTGGAAGAGCATGTGCTCGAACAGGTGCGCGAACCCGGTGCGCTCCGGGCGCTCGTTCGCGCTCCCCACGTGGTACCAGAGATTCACCGCCACGATGGGGGCGGTGCGATCCACGGAGAAGATGACGCGCAGTCCATTGTCCAGCGTGTACGTCTCGATCGGAAGCTGCATCGCGTGGTCTCGTGTCGTGCCGGCGTCGGTCGGTCAGGCGGACGTCGGTCTCCCAGGGAAAGCGCGGGTCAGCGCACCGCGGCGCGTCCGCCGATGGGAATCGTGATGCCGTACAGCGCCACCGGATTGAAGCGATCCGTCGTCCCGGTGGCGCGATCCTCGTTGGGCGTAAGCAGCTGGTTCATCATGGCGTAGAACCGCAGGCGCCTGAAGGCCGGCCCCAGGTCGCCGAGCACCTTCTCCCCCACGAAGAACTGGAGCGCGACTTCGCCCACGATGTCACGCCCGTAGATCTGGCGGTTGCGTTCCCCGCCGCCACCGTAGCTGTAGGTGAGATAGAGCGGAAGGCTCAGGTCGAACCACCCCCCGGTGCGTTGCGACGAAATCCCGGGAAAGACGTTACCCACGAAGAGTACCGGGGTGTTCGTACTTCGCACGCTCACCCCCGAGGTCCCATACGGCGTGACGCTCGCCCCGAGAATCAGCGTCCACCAGCGCGAGCTCGTCGGTACTACCGTGGCAAAGCGCAGGTTGAAGCCGCTCGTTGCCGGATAGCCCTCGGGCGGCGACCAGAAATCGGCGCTGAGCATGCCGGGCTGCAGCAGGAGCGCGGGTCGCCGGTCACGGTCCTCTTGCAACTGGCGGGCATCGCCCGGTTCGCGCGCCGGTTCGCGCGAAGGACCGGCCTGGTTGGCTGGGACTGCCTGGGCACGCACGGCGCGAGGTGCCAAGCAGATCGCTGCCAGCGCCAGGCTGGCAATGGCCAGCCCTTGGCTCCTCACAGTCGCGCCCGCTCCAGCACCGCCCCGGTCACCGTGGGGCTGCCGCTCAGCGCCAGGAGCGCGGTCAGCGGCACCTTGATCGATTCGGACAGGATGTACGCGATCGACTCCGCACGGTTGGCCGAGATGGGGCTGGTCTTCGTGGGCGACGGCACCGCATGCAGCCCGTGTCGCCACGCGAGGATCTGGAGCCGCATCATATGAAAGGGGTCACTCACCAGGATCGCGCCGTCCAGCCGTTGTCTTCGCATCAGCTTCACCACGCCCCCCAGTGACTCGTCGGTGCTGCGTCCCTGATTCTCCAGCAGCATCACGCTATCCGGCACGCCTCGCTTGAGCATGTAGGCCCGGCCGACCGCCGCTTCCGTGGTGGTATCGCCCGGTCCCTTTCCCCCCGTAAGGATCAGGTGCGGGGCGAGCCCCTGCTTCCAGAGTTGGAGCGCATGATCGAGCCGGGCGCGAAGCACCGGCGACGGTCGCCCGGCGTACTGCGCGGCACCCAGCACCACGATGGCATCCATCGGACGCGCCGCGTCGCGAACCCCCCACAGCAGGACGCCCGCCAGGGAGAGCAGCCACGCGACGGTGAGGAGTCGGAGGCTGCCCAGCGCAACGCGCCGGGCGGTCCAGGTGGAGGAACCCATTGCGCGAACAATAAGCCCGCGGCGTCAACGCGTCAGGCTCAGGAATGACAGCCAGAAGACGTCGAACGCCACTCGGGCACTGCGCTCGGAATGAGAGGGGACCGACGGCGACGTACCCACCACGAGGCCCTCGCGAAAGGCCAGCTCGCACGACGCCAGCATCGCCGCGGGCAGGCGAGGCGTCAGCTCAAGCAGGCCGAAGACGCGCGCGATCGTCTCCTCGGCCTGCTGACGCCGGCGACCTGCGCTTTCACGCACCGCCTGGCGACACGCTTCGCCACGTTCCTGCGATAGCTCGAGCAGGGCGCGCAGTTCGCCGAGCGCCAGCTCACCGTCGATCCAGCGCCAGTAGTCCTCCAGCACGGTCGTCGCCACGCTCCCGGAGAGCGCGCGCGATTCGCGCGACTGGATGCGCGCATCGAGCCACCGAATCGTCGAAGCGAGCAGCGCCTCCTTGTCGCGAAAGTGGTACAGGATCAACGCTTTGGACACGGCCGCTTCGCGCGCGATCGCCTGGAGCGACAGCGCCCCTCCGCCATCGCGCACGGCGCAACGAAGCGTCGCCGACAGCAGTCGCTCGCGTGCCTCGGCCGCGCGGGCGTCGCGTGGAGTCGACACAGCCTCGCGCATCACACGGTAAAGCGGTCGCCGCGCGAGGGAACCGACACTGCGAATCCATCGCCGCGCAGGACCTCCGCCAGCGCGTCCTGGGCCGCGACCTCGCCGTGCACGAGAAAGACGCGCTCGGGTGCACTGCCGCGCTCGCGCACGGCGCTGAGCCATGCGCGAAGGTCCCGGCGGTCCGCGTGTGCACTGTAGCCGTTCAGCACCTCCACTTCCGCGCGCAGGGGCACTTCGTCGCCAAAGACCTTGATCACCGGCGCCCGATCCAGGATTCGTCGTCCCAGCGTGTGCTCGGCCATGAAGCCGACGATCAGGACCGTGTTGCGCGGATCGTCCGCGCCGTTGGCCAGGTGATGCAGGATGCGTCCCGACTCGGCCATTCCCGACGCCGCGATCACCACCATCGGGCCACGCTGGGAGTTGAGCGCCTTCGACTCACTGGCATCGCGCGTGTAGCGCACCAGCGGAAACCGGAAGAGGTTCGCCGCCTCCTGCACCAGGTGCTCGCTGCGATCGAAGATGTCGGGATGCAGTTCGAACACCGAGGTCGCGTCGATGGCGAGCGGCGAGTCGATGTAGATCGGGATCTCCGGGATTCGCCCGGCGCGCGCCAGCGCGTGCAGGTCGTACACCAGCTCCTGCGTGCGTCCCACCGCGAAGGCCGGGATCAGGAGCTTCCCCCCGCGAGCCGCCGTGCGACTCACGATCTCGGCCAGTCGGGTCTGTGCGTCCTCCAGCGCCGGGTGATCCCGGTTGCCGTACGTCGATTCCATGATCACCACGTCAGCGCCCGCCGGTGGCTCCGGATCGCGGATGATCGGCAGTCCCGAACGCCCGATGTCGCCGGAGAAGACCAGCCGACGCGCCTTGTCCCCCTCCGTGAAGTCCAGCACGACCGACGCCGAGCCCAGGATGTGTCCGGCCTCGACGAAGGTGAGCCTTACGCCGGGCACGACTTCCACCTGGCGCCGAAACGGGACCGAGATCATCTGCTCCACCGCCCGCGCTGCGTCGCGCACGGTGTAGAGCGGTTCGGCGTGTGCCTTGTTCCGGCGGGTTAGGTACTCGGCGTCCTTCTCCTGGATGTGCGCCGCGTCCGCCAGCATGATGCCACAGAGGTCGCGCGTGGCTGGCGTTGTCCAGATCGTGTTCGCATACCCCTCCCGCACCAGGAGCGGGAGCCGTCCGGCGTGGTCGATGTGGGCATGCGACAGCACCACGGCGTCCAGCTCGCGCACGTCGCAGGGCATCTGCCGGTTGCGCGCCTCCGTTTCGGCGCGACGTCCCTGAAAGAGACCGAAGTCCAGCGCGATTGTCCGTCCGTTCACCCGCAGGAGGTGGCACGATCCCGTCACTTCCCGCGCCGCTCCCGCAAACTCGATCTCCACGCGCGCTCCTGGTCCCGGGTGACCGCGGTATTCTGTCGCGGGCGCGAAATTAGTACCTTGGCCGCCATGACCACCACCCCGGCCTCGTCACCTGCGCCTCGATCGCTCACGGTCGTCGCGCACCCGCTCATCCAGCACAAGCTCACGCTCCTGCGCGATCGTCGCACCCCCAAGAAGATCTTCAAGGAGCTGGTCGACGAGATCGCGATGCTGATGGCGTACGAGGCCACTGCGGCGCTCTCGCTCGAAGAGATCATCGTCCAGACGCCGCTCGAGCAGGCGACTGGCTGGCAGGTGAGCGGCAAGAAGCTCACGCTCGTCCCGATCCTGCGCGCCGGGCTGGGCATGGTCGAGGGAATCCTGCGCCTCGTCCCCTCCGCGCGCGTCGGACACATCGGGCTCTATCGGGATCACGACACCCTGGAACCCGTCGACTACTACTTCAAGGTGCCGGGCGACGCCACCGAGCGAGACTTCTTTCTCCTCGACCCCATGCTCGCCACGGGCGGAAGTGCCGTCTCCGCCATCGACTCGCTCAAGCGCACCGGCGCCACGCGCATCCGTTTTCTCTGCTTGGTCGCGGCGCCCGAGGGTGTGCGACGCGTACATGATGCGCATCCCGATGTGCCGATCTATTGCGCGGCCGTCGACCGCGAGCTCAACGCGCACGGCTACATCCTGCCGGGACTCGGCGACGCCGGCGATCGCCTCTTCGGCACGCGCTGAGCCCAGCGCTCAGCCCCGCGCCAAGCC
Source organism: uncultured Gemmatimonadaceae bacterium (assembly GCA_964626245.1). Taxonomy (GTDB): domain Bacteria; phylum Gemmatimonadota; class Gemmatimonadetes; order Gemmatimonadales; family Gemmatimonadaceae; genus SCN-70-22. Next base: position 7,134 of record CAZVDJ010000039.1, on the reverse strand, counting down.
AACCACGACGCGGAGTGGGACGCCGCACGCGTGAGCGCGCGCGGACCTGCGTCACGCAATCCCCTTGCTTCGTCTCACGGCAGCTGACGAGCGCTGGGAAATCGTCTCTTGTTCGCAAACACGTGCAACACTACATTGCCCGCGTTTCCGGGATGCGTCGCGCCGATCACCCGCGCCTTGGTCGTTGATGCTCATCAATCTGCTGCCGGACTTTTTCGCAGTCCTGAACAGCACCGATCGAGTCGCCGCCTACCAGCAGTACTACGAGTCGCACCGCGCACGCCTCGCCGCCTACTGGCACAACTACGTCTTCGACCCGGAGAGCGAGCACTTCCTGGACGTCGTGCGCATGACGACGCACGCGGATCGCTCCGACCTCCGGGCCATGCTCGAACGCACGGACGTGGTCACCCTCGCGCGCGACACCGAGGCCCGGTGTGCCGAGTTGTTAGGCACGGACGTGGATCTCGATGTCGTGCTGATGGTGGGCGTGGGGGGCGCCAACGCCGGCGAGTTGGTCGTCGCCGGACGCGGGATGGCCTTCATCTGTCTCGAGCACTTCACCGGCATCGCCAATCCCGAGACACAGGGGCTCGGCCTTGATCCGGAGCTCATTCCCATGTGGCTCGCGCACGAGATCGCACACGCCGTGCGCTACACCTCGCCCACCAGCCGCAGCGAGATGCGTCGCCTCATCGACGAGGCGGACGGCTACTACTCGTACTGGGAAACCGGCCGACGGGCGTCGGTTCGTGAACTGCTGGCCAACGAAGGGCTCGCCGTGAGCGTGTCACGGCTCGTGAGCCCAGGTCACGCCGCGTGGGAGTACTATGGATACGGGCGACGTCAGTACGCCCGAGTGCGCGAGCTCGAGTCGCACATTGCACGCGCCGTCTCGCAGGAGTTCGACCACCACGCGCTGGGGCTGCGCCTGCGCTACCTGATGGGTGGCACGAGTGACGAGGCACGCACCGTCGATCGTGTTGTCATTCCGGAGCGCGCCGGCTACTACATCGGCGCGCGCATGGTCGACGCTGCCATCGAGCAGCGCGGTGCCGCGTGGGCCGTTCGCGCCTCGGCCGAGGAATTGCTCGAGGTCGCCCGCGCCACTGCCGCTAGCGCCTGATCGCCGCGCGCGCCCATCACGAAACCTCGGGGCGCCTCACTCGGCGGGGCATCACTTTCCCACGCAGAACGACCGGAAGACGCGCTCCAGCACGTCCTCCACATCCACGCTCCCGATGAGTTCATCCAGGTGATGCGTGGCACTTCGCACGTGGATGGCCGCGACCGAGGCTGGCGCTGCGTGCGACGACCAGACTGCTACAAACGACTCCAGTTCGCGCCGAGCCGATTCCAGCGCCTCACGATGCCGCGCGCGAACGACGATGGGCAGCTCCGGAGGCACGTTGCCGACGTGTCGTTCGAGCACGGTGTGGACCGCGTCGAGTAGCCGGTCCAGACCCAGGCGTGTCATCGCGCTCACCGAGACCACCGCATCCACGCCTTCCATGAGCGCCGCGTCCCGGACTCCTGCGCCGTGCGCTCCTGCGGTCTGCCGCGCCTGTTCCGGGACCCGGTCGGCCTTGGTCAACACGGCGATCCTTGGTGCACTCCCCAGCGCTGAGGCGCGCGCGGCCCCTTCCTGCAGCTGCTCCATCGTCTCCCCACACACCAGCACGACGTGCGCATCCGCGATGTGTCGCTCGCTCACCTCGATGCCCAGTCGTTCCACCACGTCGTTCGTCTCACGGAGTCCGGCGGTGTCGATGAGCCGCAGCGGCCATCTCCCCGATTCCACGCGGGCCTCGATGGCGTCCCGGGTCGTTCCGGGAATCGGCGTCACGATTGCCCGCGTCTCACCGAGCAGCGCATTGAACAGCGACGACTTCCCGGCGTTGGGCGCCCCCGCAATGACCACGAGCGCACCGTCACGTGCAACCGCTCCCAGCGGAACGGTGGCCAGCAGCCGGTCCAGGACCGATCGGGCGTCCTGTGCGGCGGCCACGATCGTCTCTCGAGAGACGGGGCCGTCGTCTTCCTCGGGAAAGTCGATGTCGTAGGCCAGCAGGGCCTCGACGTGCACCATCCGCTCGCGCAGGTCGGCGAGCATCCGCGACAGCCCGCCATCGAGCTGGCGAATTGCGGCGCGGCGCAGGGCGTGGGTGTGCGCGTCGATCAGATCCGCAATCGCCTCGGCCTGCAGCAGGTCGAGCTTTCCGTTCAGCACCGCACGTTGCGTGAACTCTCCCGGTTCTGCCAGGCGAGCCCCTCGCGCGGTCAACGCCTCTAGGATGGCCGCCGGAACGGCGAGCCCGCCGTGACAGGCGATCTCCACCATCGACTCCCCGGTGTATGACTGCGGCGCGTCGAACCGGGTGACCAGGGCGCGGTCCAGCTCCTGCCCATCACGTTCGTCGCAGATCCGGCAGTGCGCCACGCGCCTCGGCGACTCCGGCCAGGGCGTCACGATCTGTCGGGCGATCGCGTGCGCGTCCCCGCCGCTCAGTCGGATCACGGCAATGGCGCCTCGTCCGGCGGGGGTACTGAGTGCGGCGATGGTGTCATCCCGGACCAGCATCGGCGCTCCGTTGGGCAATCCGGCTAACCGAGTGTCGCGAGGGGCGTTCCACGTCGACAGCGCATCGGCGACCCGTCGCCGTGCCTACGCCGAGCGCTTGTTCACGATCATCATCCGCGCGACCCCGCTGTGCTCTTCCCTCGCTCATTGGCGATCAACCACTGCTGCGGAAGGGCCGCGATGTTCTGCACCGCATAGTACAGGTTGAGCCCCGACGCGAAGTTGGCGAAGAGGAAGGTCATCATGACCGGAAAGACATACAGCATGATCTTCGCCTGCGGATTCGGCGGCGAGTTGCGCATGCCGATCCAGGAGAGAACGAACATCGACACGCCCATGAGCAGCGGGACGATGTAGAACGGATCCTTGATGGAGATGTCGGCCAGCCACAGGAAGGGGACGCCACGGAACTCAATCGTGTTCTGGAACACGAAGAAGAGCGCGAAGAGCACCGGCATGGGCAGGAGCAGCGGTAAGCACCCAGCAAAGGTGCTGAACGGGCTCATGTCATGTTCCTTGTACACGCGCATCATCTCCGCCTGCATCTTCTGCGGGTCGGCCTTGTAGCGCTTCTGGATATCGTTCAGCTCCGGCTGGATGCGCTGCATCTTCATGCTGGTACGCATCGCGCCGTGGTTCAGGGGCCACAGGATGAGGCGCACGGCAACCCCGAACACCACCAGCAGCCATCCGTAATCGAGCTTGAGGGTCGCTCGCATCCAGAGCAGGATCTTCATCACGAGCGTGGCGAACGGCTGCACCACTCCCTGCAGCCAGCCGCCATAGGGATTGGAGTTCTCGAACTCCCGGCCCAGTGCCTGCAGGCGCTGGTACTGTTGCGGCCCGGCGTACAGGTCGAACGAAAACGTGCCGCTGGTCAGACGCGTGACGATGGTACCATTTGCCCTGGTGGCCGTGCGAGAGGTGCGCGCGCCACCCACTGCGATGGCTTCGGCAAAGCTCTCATCGCCCTCGGACGGAAGCAGCCCGACGATGAAGTACTTCGACTTCGCCGCAGCCCATGCGAGCGGCCCCTGCACCAACTGTCGCTCACCCGGATCCAGGCTTCCGAACGGGATTCCCTCTGCGTTGCGGGTGCGCGGCTTGGCGGCGTAGGCAAAGTGATTCTGGTCGTCTACCGAGTCGGCTTCGAACGACTGGAACGTCGCCGGCATGTCGATCAGGACGAAGCGTGCCGGATTCCCGCTGGCGTCGTCACCGATCGTTCCGCGCACACGCGCAAGGAAGGAATCAGGGACAATCGTGTACGTGATCTGCAGCTGACGACCATTGGCGGTGCCGCGATACGTCAGCACCGACTCACCGCGCGCCGTGGTCGAGCGCTCCAGCGAGAAGGGTACGGATGCCAGTACCAGGGTGTCCGAGGCTCCGAGGACGCGATAGCTCACGAGCGGCTGCGTTCCGGAGGAGATCTTGACGGTCTCGTTGACCTTGTCCAACGCCCGATAGCCCGGCAGGACCACCCGCATGGGCGACGCGCCCATGTTGGTGAAGATCATCAGCGCCTGACCACCGGTAACAACCGTCGACTCTGCCTGCACGGCTGCACTCGGCATCGCCCCCGCCGGCGTCGCCGCAGCCGTGGCTGAAGTGGTGTCTGTCCCGAGGCGGTTCGTGGATACCGGCGCTCCAGGCACCGCAGCCGCGCTGTCGCCCCTTGCACCTCCGGTCGAATCGCCTGCGCCGACCCTCGTACTATCGGCGCGTGCACCCCCCACAGGCCCACTGGTGGGGAAGAGCTTCGGCGTGACGATGATGACAATGGCGACGAGCGCCAACGCGAGGACTGTGCGTTTATCCATCGGAGCTAGAAAGTCTCGGAACGGGCATGGTATTCATCTTCGGCGGCGTGGCTTCAGCTCAAGGCACCGGATCAAAGCCGCCGGGATGCAGCGGGTGACAGCGTGCGATGCGACGAGCGGCCAGGACAAAGCCACGCAGTGCGCCATGCTTCTCGAATGCCTCGATGGCGTATTGCGAACACGAGGGATAGAAGCGACATGCCGCCGGAAGTAGCGGTCCCAGAAAGAGCTGGTAGGCTCGGACAAAGGCTATCAGTACGTGTCGCAAGTAGACGTCGCGTCCAGGGCTACAGCTATCTACGAGGGTCGGTCCGCCAGGAGTTGCAGCTTTCCGGCCAGCTGCTCCACCTCACGCGCCAACTGGTCGAATGACGCCGAGTATGCAGACCGCTGCGCCCAGACTACCACATCCAGTGAAAGCGGTAGCGGCAAAACCCGCAGTCTGACCAGCTCTCTCAGCCGTCGCTTCACCGTGTTTCGACTCACCGCAGATCTGCCATAGCGGGGAACGACAATTCCGGCACGCACTCGTGCATGAGGGGAAGCACTCGCCCGAACGAGGAGTGCCTGCGTTCGGAGAGCCTTCCCCTCGGTTCTGATGCGCTCCAGGTCGGCGCCGCGCGTAAGGCGCGCCGTGGGCGCGAAGCGAAACGGCCTAGGCGCCTGCGTACTTCGACGGGAGTTTGACCGTCAGCCGCTTACGACCCTTCTTGCGACGGCGGCTGAGCACCTCGCGCCCCCAGCGCGTTTCCATGCGCGTGCGGAACCCATGCTTCCGAATACGACGCTTGTTGCGGGGACGATACGTCGGCTTACCCATTCCAACTCTCTCCGAAAAGCAGCAGAAATCGAGGCGAAAGAACGGGAAGGATAGAAGCTTACGCCTTGCATGTCAACGGGTTAGCCGTTGCTTGCAATCGCGAGGAATTGACTTGTCCACAGCCTGTGCCTACGTTCGCGCGCCCAGCATTTTCCACATCGACATGACGCTCACCGCCGCGGAAGTCTGGCAGCACCTTCTGGATCGAGCCAAGAGGGATCTGCCGGAACAGACGTTTCGAACGTGGCTTGAACCCGCTATCCCAGTTGAGTTTACGGGCGAGCGGCTTGTAGTGCGCGTCGCTGACCAGTTCGCCGCGGACTGGAATGAGTCGAAGTTCGCCGCACAGCTCGCTGCCTATGCGCCGATGGTGCTGGGTCATCCCTGTCAGATCGACTTTCGCCCCGACGAAGAACGACGACAGCGCTCTCAGATCGATCTCTTCAGCCAGCCATCTGCTGTTGCAACGCGACCGCTAGCAGGATCATCAACTATTCAGCGGACGTTCTCACCTCCACTGCTTAGCGCGCGATATACGTTCGAACAGTTTGTGATCGGCAAATCAAATGAGGTTGCAGCGGCTGCTGCATACGCCGTCTCGCAAGCACCTGGAAAGGTCTACAACCCACTCTTCATCTACGGTACAACTGGCGTCGGCAAGACTCACCTGATGCAGGCTGTTGCTCATGAGCTCCTCAAGCGTACGCCGGATCTGCGCGTATTGAACCTTGGCGCCGAACAGTTCACAAACGACTATATCAACGCCATTCAGACCAGAACTACCAACGACTTCCGGCGTCGATTTCGCGAGACTGACCTGTTACTCGTCGATGATGTCCATTTCCTCAAGGGAAAAGAGGCGACTCAGGAAGAGTTCTTCCACACCTTTAACACCCTCTATGAGAACGGTCGCCAGATCATCATGACATCCGACCGGCCTCCTTCGGAAATTCCTGGGATCGAGGCCCGTCTAGTCACCCGTTTTCAGTGGGGAATGGTTGCTGACATTGAACTCCCTGATCTCGAGCTCCGCATCGCCATCCTTCGCAAGAAAGCAGAAGTTGATCAGTTACAGCAGACCATCCCCGACGACGTTATCCGTTTCCTTGCCGAGAACATCCGCTCGAGTGTTCGAGAGCTGGAGGGTGCTGTTATTCGTCTCCTGGCCTTCTCATCATTGCGTCGGCGCGAAATAACTATTGCGCTTGCTCAAGAAGCCCTAAGAGACAAGCTGCGCCGGGATTTGAACGGTGTACTTACGGAAATTCCAGCCATCACCCCGGAGCGAATACAAGAAGTCGTCGCAGGTCAGTGGAAAGTCACCGCAGAGGGATTACGCTCCAAGTTCCGGACAAAGACTCTGACGATCCCTCGCCAAGCAGCCATGTACCTCTGCCGGGAGCTTCTTGGTTTACAGCTCGTAGAAATCGGCCACCGCTTTGGAAACCGAGACCATTCAACTGTTATCCACAGCCTTGAACGCGCGGAAGCTCTTCTCGAGGAAGACTCAACCTTCCGCGATCGACTTCTCAACGCCCGTCGGAACCTTACTTCCTAGCATCAACAGCACCCCACACATTCCAACATCAACTGGATGCTCCAAGCTGCTTACCACCCAAGACGTTAGATCGCTTCTCCACAGTTTCAGCACCATTACTGTTACTATCGTTCTTCTATACAACACTACTTACCAGCACCATACCATCCCATGCGCCTGACTATCAGCCGAGAGAAGCTCCAGGAAGCACTTGTCGCGGTAGCGGCAGCTGTTCCTGCGAAGACAACGCTACCGGTGCTGGGAAACTTGCTGCTGGAGACTACCGATCGAGGACTCCGTATTTCGGGTACGGATCTGGACATTGGTGTAAGTACGGAGATTTCAGCTGATGTTGAAGCTCCTGGTGGAATAA
>CAZVDJ010000038.1:0-15698 GCA_964626245.1 uncultured Gemmatimonadaceae bacterium | reverse complement strand
CGGCGTCACGGTGCGCGAGACGGTGCCCGACTGGGTACTCGCCTCGGCCGACCAGGTGATCAACCTCGACATCTCCGCGGAGGACCTGCGGCAGCGACTGCGCGAGGGGAAGATCTACGCGGCAGAGAAGGTGCCGGCGGCGCTGCAGAACTTCTTCACCGACGAGAACCTCACCACGCTGCGCGAGCTGGCGCTGCGCGAGGTGGCCAGCTCCGTCGACCGGGCACGCGAGGAGATCGTCCGGCGCGAGGAAGGGGGGGCGCCGCAGCCGCGCACGGTCGATCGCATCATGGTGGCGATGTCGAGCAATCCGCAGTACACGGCGCAGCTGCTGCGCCGCGCCAGCCGGATCGCGGGTCGCCTCAACACCGACTGGTACTGCGTCTACGTGCAGACACCGGACGAGCGGGCCGAGCGCATCGACAGCACGGTGCAGCGCAAGCTGGTGGACAACATCCAGCGCGCGCAGGCGTTAGGCGCCGAGGTGGTGACGCTGCAGGGCGAGGACGTGGCGGGGACGCTGGTGAGGTTCGCGCGCGACCACGGGGTCGCCCTCCTCCTGGTGGGACAGAGCCGGCGGACGGTGTGGCATCGCCTGCGACATGGCTCGGTGGTGCGGCGCCTGATGGACAATGATGCGGGACTGGACGTGCTGGTGGTCTCGCTCGACCGCGGACGCTCCCGCGGCGGCGAGCGCACGGCCGAACGCGCGCGTGATGGCGCGCCGGCGGACGAGTGAGCAACGCGTGAGGAGGGCGTGATGCGCGTCGGGCAACGATTGTTCCTGGCGGTCCTGCCGGCCATCGTGGGGCTGCTGTCGGTGGCGGCGCTGGCCTACTTCGGCGAGTACGCGCGCCAGGCGCCGGAATGGCTCGTCGCGCTGGCCATCGTGGCCTCCATCGTGTCGGCCGTCATCGCGTGGCGCAACACGCACTACGTCGCGCAACGCATCGAGCAGTTGGCGGGGCGGCGGGGCGAATCGGCCGGCGAGGCAGGTCTCATCCAGCGCGCCACGACGCTGCTCGGTGCGTCGCTGCGTCCGCACCCGGGCGGCGAGGGGGCAACGGACGAACTCGACCGCATCGAGCACCTGGTCCGCGAACTGGAGCACGCGCTGGCCTCCGAGCGCACGGCGCAGGCAGCGCGCGAGCGCGCGCTGCACGAACGGGCGCGCGAGTATACGACGCTGGTCGACGACGCGGTCTCCTCCGCGATCCACCGCATGGACGAGGTGCGCCTTCCGCTGCACATCCTGCTGGAGAATCGCTTCGGGGAGCTGAACGAGAACCAGGAGGAGATGCTTGGCGCGGCGCGCGCGGCGGCGGAGGCCTCCGACGAGTCGCTGCGGCGCCTGCGCGATGTCGTGCGCGTGGACCTGGGGCTGTTGCGCCTGCGCCAGGAGCGCGTGCGCCTGCAGGAGGTGATGGAGAGCCTTGCCCCCGCGCTGCGTTCGGCGGCGGAGGACCGCGGCGTGACGCTCGACATCGACCTGTCGCCGGACCTGCCGGCGCTCTCGGCCGATCGCGGACGGTTGCAGGAGGCGCTGTCGAACCTCCTGCTCCACGCGATCCGGCACGCGAACGAGGGCGCGACGGTGACGGTGCGCGTGGCGCACGATCGCCAGGTGGTGCAGCTGACGGTGCGCGACGGTGCCGCCGACGCGCGCGACGGGGCACTCGCGCTGGCCGACCGACTCGTCGTGGCACACGCTGGCAGCGTCGAGCGCCGGGACGGCGAACTGCGCATTCGACTTCCCGTCCCGCCCGGCGCACACGCGCCCCGTCCTGGCGACGCCGAGCGCGGCGCGACGGCTTCGACCCGCTGATCGCCGCTCGCAGCGGCTACTCGTCCTGCAAGACCACCAGCGGATCGGTGCGCACGGCACGCAGCGTCGGGGCGAGCGCCGCCAGCACCGTCGTGGCGAGCAGGACCACGATCGCGCCGACTAGCGCCAGCGCGTCGAACGGCGCAACCCGGTACAGGAAGCCGGAGATGGCGCGTACGCCGACCGCCGCGAGCACGATTCCCGCAGCCAGCCCGCCCACCCCGAGCCGCGTGGCCTCGCGCGACAGCTCGCGCGCGATGGCGCGCGGTGACGCGCCGAGCGCGAGCCGAACGCCGATCTCGCGCCGGCGCTCCACCACACTCTGGCTCATCACACCGAAGACGCCGATGGCCGCGAGCAGGATGGCACCGCCGGCAAACACGGAAAGCAGCGTGAGCAGGAACCGGCGTTCGCGCAACCTGAGCTCGAGCAGGGCATCCATGGTGGCGAGGTTTCCCAGCCCCAGGCGAGGATCGAGCTCGAACATCAGGCGAGTGACGGCCGGGGCGAGCGACGCCGGCGGCGCATCGGTACGCACGACGAAGCTCATGGCGGCGATCGGCTGCTGCAGCCACGGGATATAGACCGCCGGATCGGGCTCCGCGTCCAGGCGGGCGTGGCGCGTGTCGGCCACCACGCCCACGATGCGCCGCGGCACGGCGCGCCCCATCAACCCCACCGCCACCATGCGCCCCACCGGATCGCGGTCAGGGGAGAAGCGGCGGGCGAAGGCCTCGTTCACCACCACCACGCGTTCACCACTCGCATCGTCGCGAGCGTCCAGCAGCCGGCCAGCGCGGCGGGCGATGCCGAGGACTCCGAAGTACGTGGGCCACACGGCGAGCCCGCGGGCCTGGGGCTCCTCGCCAGGCGCAATGGCCGTCCCGTCCATCACGATGTCGGCCACCTCGCCCGTCACCTGGTCGGCGAGCGGGAGCGCCGAACCCAGCGCGGCATCGCGCACCCCCGGCAGGGCGCGAAGGCGCTCGATGACCGTGCTGGCGAACGCCATCCGTCCCTGCGGCTGCGGGTACTCGTCGTACACCCACACGGTGTAGGAGAGGAGTTGCCGCGTGTCGTAGCCGCGCTCGGCCGACAGCACCTGCTGGAAGGAGCGCAGCAGGAGTGAGGTCCCGATGAGCAGGACCAACGAGAAGGCAAGCTGTACGCCCACCGCCAGCTGCCGCCCGCGCCTCGCGAGCGGACTGCCGGCGACGGCGCGCGAGGCGAGCGACGAGAAGCTCGGCATCGTGGCGCGCCCGATGGCGATGAGGGCGAGCGTTGCGGCCGCGATGAGAGCCAACCCCGCCGCCGACGTCCCGGCACGGGCATCCAGCGCCACCTCGGCGAGCCGGGGGAGCTCGGCCGGCGCCGACGTATGCAGGAGGCGTACGCCGAACCAGGCCACCGCCCACCCGGCGGCGGTGCCCAGCGCCGCCAGGAGCAACGACTCCAGGGCGAGGGGACGCGCGATCCCGGCGCGGCCGGCACCCAGCGCCGTCCGGATCGCCGTTTCGCGGCGTTGCCGGGCGACGCGCGTGAGCTGCAACGCCGCCACGTTGGCGAGGGTCACGAGGAACAGCACGCCGGCCGCACCCGGGAGCGTCCAGAGCAAGGGACGGTGCGCCCCCACCAGCACCTCACCCAGCGGGACAGCGGTGGCACCGACGCCTCGATAGGGGCGCGGGTGCATCGTCTCCAGCTCGCGCAGCGTGGTCGCCAACTCCTGCTCGGCGGTGAGCACGGTGGCCCCGTCGGCCAGGCGCGCGAAGACGCGCAGGTAGGTCCCGTATCGGTCCGCGCGCTGCGGTTCGTCGGGAATCCAGGGGAGCCAGAGCGAGGTGCGCTCGGGCAGGGCGAAGGCGGGCGGCATGACGCCGATGATCGTGACCCGTGCCTCGTCCAGCTGCACGACCGATCCGACGATCGCCGTGTCACCGCCAAACCGTTGCTGCCAGCAGCCGTGATCGAGCAGGGCGACGCGCGCGCCAGCCCCCTCGAAGTCCTCGCGCGTGAAGGTCCGTCCAACCGCCGGTGTGACGCCGACCAGCGTGAAGAAGTCGCTGGAGACCTGCCAGGCACCAATGCGTTCGGTGGCGCCCGGCGTTCGCAGGCTCACCGAGTACGGATTGCCGGCACTGACGGCGGTCACCGTCGTCAGGCGCTCGCGCCAATCGAGGAAGGTGGCCGGTGCCACGTCATCCCGCGCGATCCCCTCCGCAGGACGCGACTGCCAGAGCGTGACCAGGGCATCAGGATCGCGCAGCGGGAGCGGCCGCAGGAGGATGCCGTCGACGGTGGTGAAGACCGCGGTGGCCACGCCGATCCCCAGGGCCAGCGTGGCCACGGTGAGGAGCGCGTGGCCGGGCTGCCGCACCAGTCGCCGCGCCGCATGTCGCAGGTCGCGCCGGAGCGAATCCCACGCGCTGATCCCGTGCACGTCGCGCACGTAGTCGCGCGTGGCGCCCAGCCCGCCGAGGTCGGCCAGCGCGAGGCGGCGCGCCTCGCCAGGCGCAACGCCGCGGGCCATGCGGTGCTCCATGTCGCGCTCCAGGTGGTCGCGCAGTTCGGCGTCCAGGTCGCGCTCCAGACGCCGGCGCAGGAACAGGGCGCGCAGCGGGTGCCAGAGCCTCTCACGAACGGTGCGGGAGGAGAATCCCATGGCGGGCGTCCTCAGGCAGGGGTGTGGACGATGCCCGCCACGCCGGCCACGAAGCGCTCCCACCACGCCTCCTCCTCGACCAGCGCCTGGCGCCCCGCGGCCGTGAGTGCGTAGAACTTCGCCCGCCGGTTGTGCTCCGACACCTGCCACTGCGCGCTGACCAGCCGCCGCTTCTCCAGCCGATGCAGCGCCGGGTACAGTGCGCCCGTGGTGACGAGGACGGCCTCGTCCGACCGTTCGCGGATGCGCTGCGCGATCCCCCACCCGTGCATGGGCTGCGCGCGCAACGAGGAGAGGATCAGGAGGTCGAGCGTCCCCTGGACGACTTCGCGTGAATCGGACATCCGGTGTTTCCTGTCGGGTGGTTACACATCTTCATGTAAGCACGCGACAGGAACGGGGACAAGCGCGCGGCGACGACCCGTTCCCCGGGGGGACGAGTCGCCGGTCGCTCGCTGCGGGGCGTGACTAGCCGGCCAGCTGCGCGTACACGCGCGACGCGGTCTCGCGCACGCGTGGGTCCTTGTCGGTCTTGTACTGGCGGATCATGCTCAGCGCGGCCGTCCCGCGCGCCGCGGCCACCGCCTCGATGGAGGCGCAGCGGAACTCCGCGGTGAGCGCCGGGCCATCCCGCGTCAGCGCATCACCGCTCACCAGCGTCTTGATGAGCTTCTGCACCGCGTCGGGTGTCCCCAGGCGCCCCAACGCGCCGATGATCTGCAGCTTCACCTCCGGGTCGGCCCCCTCGTCCAGCGCCCGGCCGAGCTGCCGAGCCGAGGCCCCTTCGATCTGGGCGATGACGGCCGAGTTGGCGAAGTACCGCACCTGCGCCGATTCGTCGTAGCGCGCCCGGTGCAGCGCGGCGAGCGCATCGGCGGTGCGCAGCCGCGCCAGCGCCGACGCCGCCGCCACGCGACGACGCGCCTCTGGCGAGCGCAGCATCACCATCAGCGATACCTCGGCGCCGTCCACGTGCATCTCGCCCAGCAACTCGGCGGCGTTGCGTGCCACATACCACTGCTGGTCCTCGAGCGCCTTGATCAGCATGGCGGAGCCGGCGCCGAGTTCGACGATGGAATCGAAGTAGGCGCGGCGCTCGTGCAGCTCCTGCGCGGCGCACAGGTGCGCGAACAGCGCTTCGGCCCCCACGTCCGGGTCGCGGGCCAGCACATTCAGGACCGACTCGCGGCGGCGCGCGGACGGAAGGAGCTGTGCCGCCAGACGCAACGCCATGGGGGAGAGGAGGCGCTTGATCGCCAGGCCGCAGGTATGGCGCAGGTCGTCGTGCGTCGTGCTGCGCTCGAAGGCATCCATCGCCACCAGCACCGCTCCCACGAATCGCGCGTCCCCTTCCTCGATCGCCTTCTCGCCACGGGTGGCGAGCTTGGCCAGCGCCGCCTCGGCGTGCGCGTAGTCGGCACCGTCGCGAAGCCCCACGATCATTTCCTGGGGCAGCGCGTCGGTGATGGAGGTGGAGTCCAACGACCCCATGCCGACGATCTCCACGTTCCACAGGCGCAGTGCCGCCAGCTCGCCCTCGATGGTGGTCCCGCCCTGCGGGTCGGTGGGCGCTTGCGACAGGATCTGCGCGACGTCGATGAACTCGCGCGCGGCGGTCAGCTGGCGGATGGCCAGGCGGCCGACCTGGTGCGACAGCAGGCAGCTGACGAGCGTCTCGATGCCGTCCATGTCGAACGACACGAGCTGCCCGCCTTGCACACGAATCGCCTCACCGTCGAGTTCCAGCGCAAGCGACCGGCGGCGCGAACGCGTTTCCAGCGTGCGTGCGGCATTGTCGCGCAAGGGCGAGCCCGGTACCGTGGACGCGCACAGCTCCACCAACCGCGAGAGCTCGCGGATGTACTCGATCCCATCATCAGGTGCCATCGCCTCCTCACTCCATCGGCGTGTCTGGCCAGAGTATCGGCACGATCCGCGGGCTTCATTAGATACCACACAGAAACCACGGCCCCGCCGGTCGCCCGGGGGGCCCTGCCCTGATCGACGGACCTGGAGGGGGTGGCTACCGGGCGGGGACGAGACGACGGAAGAACGATTCGTCATTCCACCGCGCCCGATCTCCCCTGTTCGCGACGCGCTGCACCACCTCCACGTAGTAGCGCGTGAAGCCCTCGGCCGTCGCCTGGTCCACGTGCTGGCCCACGTCGTCCTGCGGAAAGTGGTAGCGCCGGGACCGGAATTCCTTCACCGCCTCGTGCTCCGGCGTGTTGAGCGCAAAGCCGACCTTGAACGACAGCGAGGGCACGCCACGGAGGATGAACGAGTACTGGTCGCTGCGGATGAAGCGGTTCTCCTCGGGCTCCGGATCGGTGACCACGCGCGCGCCGATCGCGTCGCCGGCGGCTCGCGCGTCCGCCGCCAGCGTCGACTCCTCCAGTCCGTTCACCATCACCATCGTGAACGGGATGATCGGCATGAACATGTCCGTGTTCAGGTTGGCCACGATCTGCCGCGCCGGCACGGTGGGGTGGTTGGCAAAGTATCGAGAGCCGAGCAGTCCCTTCTCCTCCGCCGTCACGGCGACGAAGAGCACCGAGCGCCGCAGTGCGACCCGCTGTTCCTGCAGCCGGCGCGCCACTTCCAGCAGCAACGCCGTGCCGGAGGCGTTGTCCATGGCGCCGTTGTAGATGGAGTCGCCGTCGACCGCGCGCCCGATCCCCACGTGGTCCAGGTGCGCGGTGAGGACCACGTACTCGTCCTTCAGCGCGGCATCGGTTCCGGGGAGCAGGGCGACGACGTTGTCGGACGTGACGCGCCCCTCGATGCGGTGGGTGCGCGCCCGAATCGTGACGCCGAGCGGGAACGACGGGAGCGGCTCTCCACGCTGCGCCATGGCCGAGAGTTCGGCGAAGGTGCGCGGCGCACCCTCGAGGAGCCGAGAGGCGCGCGCGGCGTTCCAGGTGAGGGACAACCCGTTCCCGCGCTGGGCGTCCAGGGCGGGATCGGCGAGGGTCATTTGCGGCGACAGGCGGTTGGCGCCGGCGCGGATGAAGGCGGAGTCGTTGGCCGGGCTTCCGGCGAAGGTGATCATCCCCACCGCGCCAGCGGCACGAAACGTCTCCCACGCCTGCGCGCGCGAGTGCGAGATGACCGGGCCGGGTACTCCCCGTGGCATCTGTGACATGTAGGCGACGACCTTGCCCCGCACGTCGAGCCCGGTGAGGTTGTCCACGCCGTATTCCGGCAGCTGCAATCCGTAGCCGGCGAAGACGACCGGCGCCTCCACGCTCGCCGCGAGCGGCGCGCGCAGCACCAGCGCGGCATCGACCCCGAGGGTCAGGAGTTCCTCGCGTCCACCGCGAACGAGCGCGAGCGAGGAGCGAGACTCGTCCACCGTGCGGGTCACGAAGTCCACCGGCTGGAAGAAGCCGCGGGTCCCCGCCGGCCGCAGCCCTGCCTTGGCGAATTCGTTGGCCACGTACTCGGCGGCCTGCCGGTGCTCGGGCGATCCGGTCTGGCGCCCCTTCATGGAGTCGGCGCTGAGGCGCTGCACGTCGTGCCACCATCGCGCGCTGGCCTGCGCGTGCAGCGCGGGGGGAAGGAGCGCGAGGGTGGCGCAAGACGACAGGAGCAGAAGCCGAGATGACGAGACGACCGGAGGACGAGGAACGAACGGCACGGGAAAGGCTCGGCGTGTGGGGACGTGCGGCGAAGGATGGGGGATGGCTCCGGAACCGTCCATCGGCGTGTGATGGTGCGCGCGCTAGCGACGCGCGAGGCGCAGCACGGCGTCGCGCACGAACGGCCAGGTGACGGCGTGGGGCGACATCACCTCGTGGTGCGCGGCGTTCGGGACGACGACCACCGCCACCGAATCGCCAGCGGCGCGGGCAGCGGCTGCCCAGGCGTCGAGCTTGGCGCGCGGCATGATGCGGTCGGATTCGCCGGCGAGCATGACATGGGGGACGCCTAACGGCAACCACGAGGACGGCGAGGCATCGCGCCACCGCTCGGGGACCTCCTGCGGTGTCCCCCCCAGCAGGGCCGGGATGGTGCGCGGGCCGCAGATGGCATCGCCATAGCTGTTGAAGTCGTACAGGTCGCCGGGCGCCCCCAGCGCCACCACTCCCGCCAGCGGCAACGCTGCGGGGGCATGCAGGGGCGAACCAG
Source organism: uncultured Gemmatimonadaceae bacterium (assembly GCA_964626245.1). Lineage (GTDB taxonomy): Bacteria > Gemmatimonadota > Gemmatimonadetes > Gemmatimonadales > Gemmatimonadaceae > SCN-70-22. Next base: position 7,080 of record CAZVDJ010000038.1, on the reverse strand, counting down.
CCGGCAGCTTGCGCCTGGCGGCGAGCCAGAGGGCGAGCTGCCCGCCGGCGGAGTGCCCCACCGCGACCACGCGGGTCAGGTCGAGCGGGAATCGGCGCGCCAGCGCCCGCAACGAATCGGCGGCGTCGCCGATGTCGCGCAGCGTCCCGGGCCAGCCGCCGCCCGGGTTGTCGCGGCGGCGGTACTCCACGTTCCACGTCGCAACGCCGGCGTCCCGCAGCGCATCGGAGAGGGCGGCCGCGTTCCGTACCGACGCGTAGCCGTGCACCCAGCACCCGCCGTGAATCACCATCGCCACCGCAAAGGGCCCCGGGCCGGGGGGAAGCCGCAACTCGCCGAACTGCAGCGAGTCGGCGCCGTACTGGATGCGGGCGTCGGCGGGCTTGCTGGGCAGTGCGTTGACGTCAGCGGGACGCAGGAATCCCTGCGATTGGGCGGACGAGGGAACGGCGCACAGCGCGGCGACCAGCAGGGCGAGCGACCGGCGGAGTGGCAATCGGCACGGAGGCATGGGCGTCCGTCGAACGGGTGGGCGTCGCAAGGGGAGGCTGCGCAGTGGAGGCGTGCCAATGCTGGCGTCAGGTCGGCGGCTGCGGAAGCGGCGCGCCGGCGCTATCGTCCCGACGACGATCCCACCACCAGCCGCTGGATCCATGACCGCTCGCACCCAACTGCCGCACCTCGCCCGCGCCGTGTGCCAGGCGGCGCTCCCCGCCCTGCTCGGCGCCACGCTCGCGGGGGCGCAGCCGCGCTCGCCGGTGTACACCCCGGGGCAGCTGTCGCCCAACCAGCAGCTGGCGCGCGAGATCTACAAGGAGCTGGTGGAGATCAACACCGGCGTCGAAACCGGCGACATCACGGCGGCGGCGCAGGCCATGGCCAGGCGATTTCGCGCCGCGGGGATTCCCGACGGCGACATCTTCGTGGGCGGGCCGCAGCCCAAGAAGCACAACGTCGTCGCCCGCATTCGCGGGCGAGGCGTCCCTGGCGCCGGGAAGCCGTTGCTGCTGCTGGCGCACATCGACGTGGTGGAGGCGCTCAAGGCCGACTGGTCGCCCGACCTGGACCCGTTTGTCTTCACGGAGCGCGACGGCTACTACTACGGACGGGGGACCGCCGACGACAAGGCGATGGCGGCGATCTTCGTGGCCAACGTCTTCCGCATGAAGCAGGAAGGGTGGGTCCCCGACCGCGACATCATCATCGCCCTCACGGCGGACGAGGAGAGCGGCCCGTTCAACGGCGTGGACTGGCTCCTCAAGAACCACCGCGCCCTGGTGGACGCGGAGCTGGTCATCAACGAGGGTGGCGGCGGCGTGTTGCGCAACGGCAAGCCGCTCTTCAACGGCGTGCAAGCGGGCGAGAAGATCACGACCAACTTCACCCTGCGGGTCACCAACCGGGGCGGGCACTCCTCGGTGCCGCGCGACGACAACGCGATCACGCAGCTGGCGGACGCGCTGTCCAAGGTGGGGCGCCACAAGTTCGCGGTCCAGCTGAACGACGTGACGCGCGCCTTCTTCACGCAGACCGCGAACCTGGAGACGCCCGAGATGGGGCGCGCCATGCGTGCCATGGTGGCAAACCCCAACGATACGCGCGCCGTGGCGACCGTGGCCGCGGACCCGCGCTACAGCGCGATGCTGCGCACCATGTGCGTGGCGACGGGGCTCAGTGGCGGGCATGCCAGCAATGCCCTGCCGCAGCTGGCGGAGGCCAACATCAACTGCCGGCTGTATCCCACCAGCAGCGCCGAGGAGGTGCGCGCGGAGCTCGAGCGCGTGGCGGCTGACACCAACGTGAAGGTGCTCATCCGCACGCAGCGTCCGTCGACCCCCATGACCAGGCTGGCCCCCGAGGTGCTGGGTCCGATCGGACGGATCACGAAGGAGATGTGGGGCGACATCCCCATCATCCCCACGATGAGCACCGGCGCCACCGACTCGCGCTTCTTTCGCGCGTTGGGCGTGCCGGCGTACGGCGTGTCGGGGCTGTTCAGCGACCCATCGGTCGACGCGCGGGCGCACGGGCGCGACGAGCGGATGGCGGTGAAGAGCTTCTTCGAAGGGCAGGAATTCCTGTACCGGCTCACCAAGGCGCTGGCGACGACAACGACGATGCAGTGACGCGCCGGACGCGGTGGCATCAACAACCACAAGAACTGAGCCGCACAGCGCGCGGAGGATCGCGGAGGTTTCACTCCGCGTGTCCGGGATGCTGCGCGGTGTTCGTCTTCTGATCCTGCGCCGCCTCCGAACTACGTTTGCCCACGTGCACTACACCTGAGCCGAACTCGTGCCCACGCTAGTCCGCCTCCGCGACGAACTCTGGACGGTCGAATCCGCGCAGGAATCGGCCGAGCGCACGCTGTACCTGCTTCGAAGCGCCGAGAGCGGGGAGAAGCTCCGGGTGCTGTCACCGCCAGACCTCCCGGAGTTCGTAGCAAGCGATTCGGTGTCGCTCGATCAGCGAGCGCTGTCGCCGTTCGGCGTCTGGCAACTCCGACACGAGATGCTCCACCTCACCGGCGCCTCCGATGAGCCGGTTGCACTGCACGCTGGTCGCATCCAGCTGGAGCCGTATCAGTTCGTTCCGCTGACGCGCCTACTGCGCGCCTCACACCGCCACCTCCTCATCGCCGATGATGTCGGACTCGGCAAGACGGTGGAGGCTGGCCTCTGCATCACGGAGCAGCTCGCCCGTGGCTTCGCCAGGCGCGTCCTGCTGGTGGTCCCCCCTGGACTGGTGGACCAGTGGGTCGATGAGATGCTGAAGCGGTTCGGCCTCTCCTTCGTGGCGCTTGAAGACTCCCCAGCGCTCGATGCCGCGCAGACGGCCCTGGCAGATGGCGTATCGCCGTGGGGCTTTCACGACCTCGCGATCACGTCGATCGAGTTCCTCAAGCGTCCCGACGTGCACGCTGCGGCGTTGCGTCGTTCGTGGGACATGATCGTAGTGGATGAGGCACACTATCTCGCACTGTCCGGTTCACCGGCCAATCCACACGAGACGCAGCGCTCCCGCCTTGGCCAGGCGCTCCGCGCTCAGACGCCGTCGCTCATCCTGCTGACCGCGACGCCCCACAACGGCTATCAGCACAGCTTCCGCTCGCTCCTCGAGCTCATCGAACCGACCGACGCTGCCCTGATCGGCGATGGGGAACACGTGCGCCAACGGGTTGCGCGATCGATGGTGCGACGCCTCAAGCAGCAGATCACCCGAACCGGCCCGGACGGCGAGCGGATCCCGGCCTTTCAGCCCCGCGCCCCCGTGCAGCGGCTCAATGTCCACGCAAGCTCCGAGCGGGAGCGCGAGATCTTCCGGCTGGTATCCGAATACTGCTCGCGCACGATGCAGCAGGCGGAGGCCACCGACCAGCGTGACGTGGTCTCGTTCGCCATGCAGATCGTCAAGAAGCGCATGCTCTCCAGTCGGCTGGCGCTGCTGCGAACGGTGGAGAAGCGACTCGATTTCCTTCGTGGCGATGGGTCGGACGAGTCGCCATCGCCCCGCGACCTCCGCGAGCTGCAAGGCGACCTACCACTGCCGGAGGCACAGGCCGAACGTCTGACCGAACGGCTGTTGCGAGCGTCGGTTCCGCGCGAGGAACGCAGAAGGCGCGCAGAGCAACGGCAGCTGCGGCAGATCCTGAAGGCCATCCGCGATGTGGAGAGCCGTCAAGATCCCAAGGTCGCTCGCCTGGTGTCGGAGCTTCGCGACATCCTGCTCTCGCAACCGGACGAGAAGGCCATTGTCTTCACCGAATATCGCGACACGCTCGAAGCCATCCGGTTGGGACTTCAAGGTGATGCCGACCTTGCCGGAACCCTCGTCGAGCTTACCGGTGGCCTGACGTCGGCGCAGCGGCGCCGGCGCATCGAGGAGTTCGCCACGCCGCAGAAGCGCATCCTGCTCGCCACCGACGCGGCGAGCGAGGGACTCAACTTGCAACACTTCGCTCGACGGCTGTATCACGTCGAACTGCCGTGGAACCCGAACCGGCTGGAGCAACGGAACGGGCGCATCGATCGCCACGGCCAGCGGCGCCAGCCCATGATCGCCTACCTGTTCTACGCCGACTCGCCCGAGGATCGCATCCTGGACCGTCTGGTGTCCCGCATCGATCAGATGCAGGGCGATCGGGTCGCCACGCCCGACATCGTCGGCGTGATCGAGACCACGCGGCTCCCAGATCGCCTGCTCCGCATCACCGAGGCGGGTGAGGTCGACGCCGCTGTCACCGATCTCGTGCGGGTGTTCGAGGAGGAGCAGGCGCGCTTCACGACAGAACTCGCCCCGCTCCTCGCGGCGGCGACCGTGGACTTCGACGCCGACACGTCGACCTCCGCCGACCCGATCCTCGACGACGACCTCGCCTTCGAGTCGGCCATGCTGCGACACCTTGGAACGGCTGTCCGCGCCACACCTGTCCCGCACGTGTACCGCATCGACGTCCCGATCGAGCTGCAGGGTCCGCGCGTTGCCACCTCGTACCCGCGCGCGACCTTCCGGCGATCCATCGCCATCGCCGACGGCATGCACGAGGTAGAGTTCATCCACCGCTTCCACGCCCTCGCTCGCGGTGCGTCCGCCTCAATCCGGCTACGCCTCGCGGCGGCGCCTTCGCACCACACCCGGGCACCATCCCTTGCCGTACGTCGCCTCGACGCGATCGCCGCTCCGCTCGCCGTCCTCACCTTCCTCGATCGCTCCCTTCACAAGGATGGCCGCGTGGTGGCCGTCGGCGTGTCGAACGACGGCGAATCCATTGATACGGCCGTCGTGACTCGTTGCATCGCGCACGACACGCAACCCGGCAACGTGCCGTGGTCGGAAGTCACCGCTGCCTTCGAAGCGACGTTCGAGTCGCTCCGCGAGCGTGCTGCCGACCGCGCCCGCGACACCGCCGGCCGCGTCGTGCAGCGCGAACGGGAGCGGCGCGCCGAACTCGGCGCCCACCTTCGGCGCGACGTGGAAGTCTACCGGCGAGATCGACTGGTCGAGATCGATCGCGAGGAATCCGCGGAGCTGGCCGGTACCCGTGACCAGGTGGAGCTCTTTCGCGAGTCCCGCATCGATTGGAACGCCAGGCGCGCCGCAATCGCGACGCACGCAGAGCGCCGCCTCGGCGACATCAGCCGGTGGGAGTCGGAGCCCGCGGCTTCCGAGCCCGAGCCGCTGGGCGTTCTGCTGGTGCTCCCCGGAGTCGCCGAATGAGCCTGCGGTCGATTCACAACCGGCACAACTTCTTCTCCGACTACTGGCTCGGGACGCTCCTGTCGTCGCGTTCGTCCAGCGGACCTCGGCTCTCGACGTTAGAGCTTCGCAAGCGCCTGAGGCGGCTCACTCGCCTCGTGGACGCGCTCGCTGGCACCGCACGCGCGGAACCCGCGCGTTTTCGCGAACGGTTCGCTCGACCGCTCCTGCACGATGTCTTCGACTTCGACTGGTCGGAGACGACGGACTCCGAGCGGTTCGTGGTCCTTCACTCAGGTGGCGCTGCGGACACCGCGGTGTCTGCTGTGGGTTACCTCTGCCCGGATGCTCCGTCGGCGGAGCAGCGCTCCACACTGCAGGCGGTTCACGCGCACCTCGCGGCAACGGGGCAATCGCACGCAATCATCATCACACCATGCCTCCTCCGGCTCGTGCGACGCGCCGGCGACGGCGCGCGCCACGCATCGTTCGATGTCGCGCTCGATTCGCTTCGCGAGCTGGAGGATGAAGAGTCGCTGCACGTAGCGTATCGCGTCCTCTCCGCCGGGAGCTTTCGCCCGGGACCGGATGGCAAGCGGGCGATCGATGCCCTCGAGGAACAGAGCCGCGAGCACAGCGCCAAGGTCTCCACCGAACTCAAGGCCGCCGTCTTCGAGGCCGCCGAGCGCGTGGTGGGAGCGTTCCAACGTGAGGTGGCGCAACGCCAGCAGGAGTTCGAGGGCTCGCCGCCCACGCTCACCGACGTCCGCGACGCGGGCTTTCTCGCCCTCTACCGGCTGTTGTTCATCCTCTACGCCGAGTCGCGCGACGAACGCCTGGCGGCACACGCGCTGTACCGGGAGAGCTACGGACTGGATGCCCTGATCAAGTCGCTCCTCGAAACGCCACTCGAACACCTCGCCGCAAACCGCACGCGCATCTGGTCGCGCATCCGCGTCCTGTTCCGTGTCTTCAACGACGGGTTGTCGCCCAACATCGAGGGGCTCGAGAACATCCCGCCCCGCGGTGGCCGCCTGTTCAGCGATGCCACGCCCGAAGGGTCGCTGCTGAGCCGTCTCTCGCTCGACGACCGCACCGCCGCGCGCGTGCTGCTGTCGCTCGCCACCACGCGCCCCCGCCGCGGCATCGGGCGCGAGCGCGTGAGCTACCGTGAACTGGAGATCGAGCAGCTTGGCTCCGTCTACGAGGGGTTGCTGGAGTACGAACCGGCGGTCGCCGACCAGCTCCGGCTGCTCGTGCGCACCGGCGGGCGCGACCTCGCGCTGACCCCGGAGGAGTTGGTGCTACTGTGCGAGCGCAAGCGGCTGGTGCTGGGCGGCGAGTCCATGCTGGTTCTCGGCACGGTCGCTGAGCAGTTGCACCCGTCGAACATCCCCGACGAGGAGACGGACCAGGAAGAAGAGGACGACGACGAAGCCGTCGAGGAAGAGGCGGGCGACGAGGAAGGGCTCACGCTCAAGGCGGGGCAACCGGTGCGCCTGCTCCGCCGGCTCGAGCAGGGCGAGTTCTACTTTCGCCCGGGCGGCGCGCGAAAGGCAAGCGGGTCGTTCTACACTCCCACGCCCATGGTGGACTTCCTCGTGCGCGAGGCGGTGGGCCCACTCGTGGAGGGGAAATCGGCGCACGACATCGAGGCGCTGCGTATCGTCGACCTCGCGTGCGGCTCAGCGCACTTCCTGGTGGGCGCGGCGCGATTCCTGGGCGCCCGGCTGCACGACGCGTATCGCCGGGAGTGCGGCGATGACCCGCCCCCCGGCTTTGCGCCGCCCGGTTCGCAGCCCGGCATCGTGCGCGAACGCTGGGCGCGGGAAGGCGCCGCCTGGTGCAAGCGGCGCATCGTGGAACGATGCCTGTACGGGGTGG